>JALOMD010000755.1 GCA_025455595.1 Cytophagales bacterium
CATCTTCTTCCGGTCGAGCCGCCCGGCCAGGTTTTGCCACGGATCCATGAACAGCGGCTGGTGGCCGCGCAAGAAACTCTTCCACACCCACTGGTGCGTAGCCCCGTGTCCCCACAGATGGTCGGTGTCGAGCAAAATCACCTTGCGACCCGTGTTCGCAGGCGGATTCTCTTTGAAGTTTTCCAACGGTACGCTGCCCGGAAAATACCAGTCGCGTGGCTCGTCGGCGGGCGACACCCAGTCGGCGGGACTGGCGTAGAGGTCTTCGTTGAACATCAGCGGATCCACGTCAATGGCGTGCGTCATGCCCACCGGATGCTTTTTGGGCAAGCCCGCCTCGGTTTTTTTGACGAAATTGATGATGTGGTACTGCCACTCGCGGGTGCCGCCTTCGTTCAGGATTTCGTACAGCACGTTGTCGAGGTCGTTCAGCGTTTCCACCACTTTGCGCACATACGCCTCCTGCCGGGCCAGCACGTCGCCGTTCTTCAGCGAATGCAAGGTGGCTTGGCTGGCATCGTCGCGGATGCGGTTCACGATTGTCTTGCCCACCCCGTTCACGTTGTTGGCCGGGTGGTAGGGGTGGTACGGCCACGGGTCGGCACCGGGCGTATCGGTTTTGTTCTGCGCCCAGCCCTGGAACAGCATCACCGACACGTACATGCCGCGCTGCCCGGCCTCCTGCACCCGCTGGCGCAGCCGTTGGAAATACGCCTCGTTCCACTGGTCAAGGTCGAAGAGCGTCTTGCCTTTGCGCTGCACGGTTTGGTAGGGCAGCGGCGAAAACACAATGTCGTCTTGCGTCCAGGCGGCTTTCTTGGCCTGTTCCCACACCCAAAACCGGATGAAATTGTGGTTGTGCGCCTGGAGCATGTCCAAGTATCCTTTCCAGTCGAAAGGCGCGTCGCCGGGCATGCCGATGTCCTGGAAGTTGGCCCACGTGTGCGAGCCGGTGAGGTAGATGACCTTTAGATGACCTTGCCGGAGTTGTCGGTGAAATAACGCGGGTTTTGCGGATGCACCCGCAGCGGCCCGCTGAACGACTGCGCCGCCACCGACAGGCCGGCGAGGCAGAGCAGAAGGATGATCAGATGTTTCATGGTGGTTTAGGATTTGCGTGCAAAAGTTAGCGTTTTGGGCAAAAAATAGCTAAAACGGGCAGGTGAACCCTCACCCCCGGCCCCTCTCCCACAGGGAGAGGGGAGTACCTTTGGGCAAGCCGAGCCTCCTTTCTTCAATAGAGTTACTTTAGGTTGACTATCAGTAGTTTAGGTGTTTTTTGCCGAAAACACCGTTGTGTTTCTCTGCACAAAAAGCCGTTTTAAGCATTTTTTTATAAATACTATCGCTTTAACTTGCTGATTATCAGACGAAAGCAACTCTAACTTCGTACGGAAAACTCATTTGGTTGAAAAGTCACCCCTCTCCCTGTGGGAGAGGGGCCGGGGGTGAGGGTTTACCTACCCGTTTTTAGCTATTTTTTGCCCAAAACGCCGCACCTTTCACGCCCCGCTTCCCAAAGAATACGGGTCGGCAACAACCGGGTTCGACAGCGTGCCGATTTCCGGGATTTCCAGCGTCACCACATCGCCGGGGTGGAGGAAACGTGGCGGCTTTTGGAAGTAGCCGATGCCCGAACATGTGCCGGTGCTGACCACATCGCCGGGGGCGAGGGTGACGGCCATCGTGAGCCATTCGAGCAAATGCGGCAGCGTGAAGCACCAGTCTTCGTTGGTGCCGTCTTGCTGTGTTTCGCCGTTGATAGCCAAGCGGATGCGGCACTTTTCCGGGTGCGGAATCTCGTCGGCGGTGACGATGCACGGGCCAATCGGGCAAAACGTGTCGAAGTTCTTGCCCATCATCTCGTTGTTGTCCTTGAACTGGATGTAGCGTGCCCCCACGTCGTGCAGAATCGTGTAGCCAAAGACGTGTTCCATCGCATTGCCAGACGTGAGCCGCCGGGCGGTTTTGCCGAAAACCACCGCAAACTCGACCTCGAAATCCACTTGAAACCGTTCGCCGGGATGCCGGATCGGCTGGCCGGGGCCGATGTACGTGTTGGGCGTTTTCGCAAAAAAACGCGGCTCGGACAGGAACTTGGCGTTGGGATTTTCCAAAATGTGGCTCTTGTAGTTCAGCCCCGAACACCACACCATGCCGGGCCGTAGCGGGATTTGCAGCGCAACGTCTTGAAAGTCAGTCAAATCGGTGGCGGAAGCTACGGTTTCGGCAACGGGCAGTTGGTCGTACTGCCGGATGAAATCCGTCATGTCGGTGATGCCGAAGGCGGCGGTGAGGTCAACCAAATGGCCGTCTTTCTCGGCTCCGATGCGGGTTTGTTGGTTGTGGGTGTAGGTGTAGAGTTTCATGCAATGTGGAATGATGAATGTTGAATGTCGAATGATGATTGGTCATGAGTAGTTATTCTTTGGTCTTGAGCAAAAAAAGGAATTCAAAAGCTTGAAAACCAGTGCTTTGAGAATAAATCTTTTCTTCAAAATACGCTAAGTTAAGCATGCGCAAGTACTTGTTTACAAATAGTTAAGCTTTTGGCTAACGACTAACGACCAATGACCAAGTAGTCATGTGTACAGGCGTTTTGAGCAATTTTTGCCCAAAACGCAATGCGCGAACAGGAAAACAAAAACCTGTTGTTTGCGGCACAAGAAAGCGACATTTTTGTGTTGTTACAAAACACGTCGAAGACTATCTCGCATTATTCCTGGCGAACAAGAACTCTTTAGGATTTCAGAGATGGATTGCGACCTGCCGAGGCCCCGTCTTGCCACTTGCGACTAACCACTTACCACTCAAAAAATGCCACTTTTCGTCACTTCCCTGAATTCAGGCAGCAATGC
>JALOMD010000138.1 GCA_025455595.1 Cytophagales bacterium
CAAACTGCTCAAACAAGCCTGTGCCATTGCCAAAAGCAAGCGGGCGTACGACGAGAATTTTGCACTTTTTCCTTGACTTTCAACACAGTTCATGCCGACCAAGGAGGCATGACAAAGACGTTCTTTATCCATATTTCACATTGTGACTGTTTAATATTTCTGCCCTTAGTGCCAAGCCCCGCCCCTACGGTCGGGCGTTTTGGGCGAAAAAAGGCCAAAACGGAAAATCTTAAACAGTCACATTATGTTAAAAGACTAATGACCAGCTAATAACGATCTGATAATTAACTACTTGCGACTTACAATCCATGATCTACAAAGGCAGTATCACCGTGAATACCGAGCCTTCGCCGGGCTGGCTTTCGGCATAGATGCGGCCCCGGTGGTTTTCCACCACCCGCTTGCAGATCGAGAGGCCGATGCCACTGCCTTCGTACTCGGCCTTGCCGTACAGCCGCCGGAACATCATGAAAATCTGATTGGCGTAAGCGGGATCGAAACCCACGCCGTTGTCATGGAATGCGATGGACACGTGCGTTTGCGGCGGCAGGTTGTGTTGTTGCAGTTCGGTGGGCTGCAAGCCGCGACAAGTGATGCGCACCACCGGCGGCACGCCGGGCCGGGCGAATTTGAGTGCGTTGCCGATTAGGTTGGCAAACACTTGGCTCATTTGTGACGGCACGCACGTCAACGTAGGCAGTGGTTCTACCTCCACGCAAGCCTGTTGTTTCTGTACGACCAGTTCCATGTCTGACAACACCACCCGTACCAAGCGATTCAGATCGGTGGGAACGGCCGCCTGCTCGTTCCGCCCGACGCGTGACAAGTCGAGAAGGCTGGTGATCATGCCTTGCATTCGCTGCGCGGCCCCTTGCATCCGCTCCAAATATGACCGGCCTTCGTCGCTGAGCGAGTCCATGTGGCGTTCGCTCAACAGCTTGGTAAACGTGCCTATTTTGCGCAGCGGCTCCTGCAAATCGTGGCTGGCTACGTAGGCGAATTGCTCCAAGTCGGCGTTTGACTGGTTCAGTTCTTGTAACCGCTGGCGGTTTTCGGCCTCGTAGCGGCGCAACAGCGTTACGTCAGAGACAATGCCCCGAAAATGCGTAAGGTGGCCTTGTTCGTCGCGCACAGCCCGCACCTGCGAATGCAGGGTCTTCAGGTTTTCGCCGATCAGGATGCGGTACTCGGTTTCCAAGTCCATGCCCTTGGCGAGCAGCGTTTTGGCCAAGTTTCGCAGTTTTTCCCGGTCTTCGATATAGACGAAACGGTCGGCGTACTCGTCATGCATCACAGGCGACGAGTCCGGCTCCAAACCGTGTAGCGCGAACATGCCTCGCGACCAAACGGGTTGCATGGCGGCTACGTCAAACGCCCAACTGCCGTGGCCCATCAAGACCTCTGTCTCGTTGAGCAGTGTTTTGGCTTCTTGCAACTGCTGCATGGCCGAGCGGATTTCCGTTACGTCGGCCACGCTGCCCAAAATGACTACGGGCTTGCCGTCTTTGCGGCGCATCACGGCCACCCGCGAGGTTACGATCCGTGTCTCCCCCCGAACCGTGATGAGCCGGTGGTCGGTTTGTTCGGGGCCGCCGCTGGTTATGAACGCCTCGAAATTCTGCCGCAGCCGCTCCCGGTCGTCGGGGTGAACGTGCTGGTAGTACAAGCCGTCTCGGACAACCGTTCCTGATTTTTCCGACGGATTGTAGCCGAGCAACTGCCACAGGCCGTTGGACCAGACCGCCTCGCCTTTTTCTACGTCCACTTCCCAACTGCCAAATCGGCTGATGACTTCCGCGTGCGAAAGCAACGCTTCGCTGCGGGTGAGGCGTTCGGCGGCGTGGAGGCGTTCTGTAATATCGGTCACGGTGCCCATCAGGCGGTTGGGGTTGCCTTCCAGCAATTTGCCCCAGCCGTATATGATGCGGGTTTCGCCGTGCCGCGTAATCACCCGTTGCTGGAACGGCTCCACAATGCCCGTTTGCAAGTACCGCTCCACGGCGTGCTGGTTTTTGGCCAGTTCCTCGGCCGGTATGTGCGACAGGTAGAATGCAGCCGTGGTGGGGTTGTCGAAGTCGCCCGGTTGGTAGCCGAACATTTTCATCATGCCCTCCGACCACCAGATTTCGCCCGTGGCCAAGTCCCACTCCCAAGAGCCGTGTCCAAACTGCAGTTCGGCTTCGCGCAGCAGCACCTCGGTGCGCCGCAACCGTTCCGTCGAGCGACGTTCGTTGGTGACATCGGTGCTGATGCCGATCAGTCTTGACAAACGCCCGTTTTCCATTACGGCCCGGCCCCGCCCGTTGATGATTTTTTCCACCCCGTGCCGCGTGATGATGCGGTTCTCGAAGTCCGGGAACTCGCCCCGGCTCATAAGGGCGGTCTGTTGCTTCACCAGTTCCATGTCGTCGGGATGGACAAAGGTCAGGTAGAAGTCCGTGTGGACGCGGGCGTGCTCGTAGCTGTCCGGGTCAAGGTCGAAGAGATAAAACATGCCCCGCGACCACGTGATGTGTTCGCTACCTGCTTCCCATACCCAGATGCCGTAGTGAAAAATGTGTTCGGAGTCGGAAAGCATCGTTTCTTGTTCTTGTAGTCGCTGGGTGATGATGCGGGCTTCGGTGATGTCGCGCAAGGTTCCGATAATGCGCGTGGTCTTGCCGGTTTCCAGAACCCGTCCTTCGGTGAAAATCCAACGTTCGCGACCGTCGGCAGTAAGGATGCGACACTCAAACGCGGCAAACGTACGACTCTCCACTGACCGAGCGAGACGTTCGTTGACGAGCGGCAGATCGTCCGGGTGGACGTGCCCGGTGAAAAAGGCTGCATCACGCACCCGTGTGCCAAAAGTCTCCGGCAAATAGCCGAACACCCGCATCAGGCCGTCTGACCATACCACTTCGTCGCGTTCCATTGTCCACTCCCACGTACCGTAGCCGAAGCGTTGCTCAGCCTCGGCCAGCAACAGGGCAGGGGGCAGGCCCGGCTCGGCAAGCGGCAAATCCGACTCAAACACATTGGTTGTGACACCCGTCAACGTAGCGTTATCGGGCGAGCCTGACACCGAAAACGCCGTGCGCAGCAGGCGCAGCGAACCGTTGCCGTGGCGCACCCGCAAGTCGAATTCAAACGCCCGGCTGCTGCGTCCGCTCAGGGCTTCGGCCAGCCGTGCGTGCAGCGACTGCCGTTCTGCATCGGTCAAATCGGCGAAAAAAGCGTTGGGTCGGTGGTGAAGTTCATCCAAGCTGCTTCCCAGCAGTTCGGCGGCACGGGGCGTGGCATAGACAAGCTGGAGGGTTCTCGCTTCGTGGACATGGAGAGCAAGTGTGTCTTTGGGCAAGACATGCGCTTGATGCGAGGCGGATGTATCAGAAGTGTCGGACAAGGTTTGCACGGTCGGTGGAGAGGTTTGCAAACGGACAGCATGCGCACCAAGGCGCAGGCAAGCGACGGGCGCAGCGTGGCAGAGAACGCAACGCCGGCCTACGGATTCAACTGTTTCTCGAAAGCTCAGAGTGAAGTAGTGGGGGCAGAAGTGCAAAAGTTGTGCGAGCAGGGTCGGGGCGTGTAACCGGCTTCGGGCGGCATGAATTCCACGGTGTCTGTACACGGATTGTAGAAAAAAATCCGCATTTCTGTTTTGGGTAAAAATCGAAGATGCCGCACTGGGCGGTATTGCCCAAAACGCTGCCTGTAGGCAAAAACACGACAGGCCGCCCAACATGGGGCGACCTGTCGTGTTTTTTGAGCCGGTGGAGGGATTCGAACCCCCGTGAGGTTACCCTTCCTGATTACAAGTCAGGTGCAATCGACCACTATGCGACACCGGCTTGTTTTTTGAAACGAGACCGCAAAAATAGGCGCGTGAGCCTTAAGTGCCAAACGAAACGGGGAAAATATTTGAAGTTGGCAGCGGCAGTAGCAGTAGGCTGTAAGTCAAAGTGGACTGCCTACCGCTACTGCCGCTGCCCACCTCACTTCACAGGTCGTTGAAAAGCTTCACCTGCTGTTTCAGGCTTTTGAGTTCCTTTTCCGCGTCTTCGATTTTGGCGGTAAACTCTTGCCGCATGGCGTCGGCGTTTTTGGAGCGGGCGAAAAACTCCAAATTGTTGCGCCACAGGGCAATGTCGTTTTCCAACTGCGTGATTTTGCGACGCATCCCGTGTTCCTTGCGTTGCAGGTCGCGGGCGGCGTTGGGGTTGTTTCGCGAGATTTTCAACTCATTGGTGAGCAGTTGTTTGGCCCGCTCGGTGTCGTTGAGGCCCTTGGTGTTTTCCAAGAAACTGCGCACCGCCTCCGAATACCGCTTGCGAATGGCATCCATGTGGCGGCGCGGCACAAAGCCGATGGCTTCGAACTGGCTACGCAAGTCCTCGAACGCAGCCATGTCGTCGCTGCCGTCGGCAGCCATTTGTTCGATGCGGGCGCAGATGTCAGACTTGGCGGCGAAGTTTTTCTCAAATTCGCGTTCGGTGTTGTTGCGCTGGTTTCGGCGGCGGTCGAAAAACGCGTCACAGGCTTGCTTGAATCGTTCAAAAATCGGGTCGCGGTGCTTTTCGGGAACCGGGCCGATGGTTTTCCACTGCTGCTGCAACTGCTTGATTTGCTCGGCGGTGGTGTCGAAATCTTCGTTGTCTTTCAGGGCTTCGGCCTGCTCGCAAAGGGCGGTTTTCTGGCGCAGGTTTTCTTCGCGCTGGGCTTCCAGTTGGCGGAAAAACTCGTTCTTGTGGTGGAAAAACTGCTTGAACGCCGCCCAAAACCGCTTGTTGATTTCCTTGGCTTTGTCGCGGGGAATCTGCCCGGCGGCATCCCAGCGTTTTTGGATGTCGAGCACGGCCTTGGTTTTCTCGTTCCACTCCGTGATTTTGTCCGACTGAAACTGCGCATACGGCTCCACTTCCTCGCACAGTTGGCGTTTCACGGCCGCGTGCTGATCCATTTGCTCGCGCAGCCCGTCCATCTGCTCCTTGCGGCGGGCGTAGATCACATCCGATGCGGCCTTGAACCGTTGCCACACGGCATCCTGGTCTTCGCGCGGCACCGGCCCGATGTGCCGGAACTCCTCGTGCAGTTCGTTGAGTTCGCGCACTACGGCTCCTGATATTTCTTGGGCGGCCAGTTTTTCGGCTTTGTCGCAAATCTCGTTCTTGAGTTCGAGGTTCTTTTTGCGGTCTAACTCCTTGAGTTCGAAGTAGATGCTGCGATTGCTGTAGAACCGCTCCACCAAGGCGTTGTAGTTGGCCCACAATTCTTGGCTTTGGGCGGGCGGCACGGCACCGGTTGCTTTCCACTCTTGTTGTATCTTTTTGAACTCGGCCGCGCTGGCGTTACTCTCTTCGCCGTCCACGAGTTGGCGCAGGCGTTCGAGCAGGTTTTGCTTGGCTTGCAGGTTGTTTTCCTTGCTGCGTTCTTGGTCTTGCGCCAGTTTGATTTTCTTTTCGCGCAGTTGGCGGCACAGGTTCTCGAACCGGACGGTGAGGCCGTCGTGCTTGTAGTCGAAGTCTTCCTTGTCGCCGCCGCTCGCCACGAATTTCTCCAAAGCAAGGTTGCGTTCCGCCTCCTTCATTTCATCGAACACCGGCTTGGCGTGGCGCATCACCTCGTCCATGAGTTTCTGGTCGCTGGAGGCCAGTGCGTCTTCGGCGAGTTTCACAAAGTCCTTTTTGCTGAGGCTGGAATAGTCGGTGTGCTGCTCGTCCAAATGCTCATGCTCCGCTTCCAACGTCTCGGGCTGGATTTTGTCCAAGTTTTCGTTCTCGGCGTTAAGTTGTTCCGTGTTCATTATCAAACAATTTCGGTTCTAACCAGCAATGGGTATCTACAAAAATAGCAAAAAAGTGGTGGGGGCAGCTCCAGAACTGTTCCGAACGTTAAAAAAGTGGTAATTTTGCGTTCGCAGTCCTACAAAGGTTGCTTTTTTTTTATAAAAAACCATTCTTCCCAAAAAAAATACCGCCTTGACTACGCCCGTTTCAACCGCTTTAGCCGATTTGCGCAAAGAATATTCATTGCGTGAACTTGACATAGCCAACACATCAGACAATCCTTTTTCCCAGTTCGAAACTTGGTTTGGCGAAGCCCTAAAGGCTGATTTGCCGGAGCCGAACGCCATGCATTTGGCTACGGTAGGGGCCGACGGACGGCCGTCGGGACGGGTGGTGCTGTTGAAAGCACTGGACGAAACGGGGTTTGTATTCTACACCAACTACGGCAGCCGAAAAGCAGCGGAAATGCCCGAAGGCAGTTGGGTGGCACTGACATTCTTGTGGCTCGAACTGGAGCGGCAGGTGCGGGCGGAGGGCCGCGTGGAACGTGTGTCGGCGGAAGAGTCGGACGCTTACTGGACGGTGCGGCCGCGTGCCAGCCAAATCGGGGCGTGGGCCTCGCCGCAGAGCAGCCTCGTGGCCGACCGGCAGGTGCTGGAAAACCGCAAACGCGAACTTGAAGCCCAGTACGCCGACGGCCAGCCGATACCCCGGCCGCCGCACTGGGGCGGCTACCGCGTGCTGCCCGAACAGGTGGAGTTTTGGCAAGGTCGCCGCAGCCGCCTGCATGACCGCATTTTGTATAGCTTGGACAATTCTGGCAACTGGACACGCCAACGGCTGGCACCGTAACGGAATGCGGAATTTGGAAGGGGGAATGCGGAAAAGTGGGCGGAGAGCAGAGGGCATGGGGCAAAGGGCTTTTGCGTCCCGACTTGTCGGGACGCAAAAGCCCCGTAGGGGCGAACCGTTTGTAGGAAACGACATGGTTGTAACGAAAAGCTCCGTAGGAGCGTCCCTGACGTTGTGATGTCAATCGGGACGCTCCTACGGAGCTTTTTCTGTCATTGCTCTGTAATTCTACAGACAGGCCGTCCCTACGGGACTAACGAACATCTGTTTATTCCGCGTTTTGGGCGAAAAACGGCCAAAACGCTTTGTATATCCTGGCGCAAGCGTCCGCTTGTGCGTGTTTTTTGTCTTTTATGCAACCAGCGTCCGCTGGTCGC
>JALOMD010000756.1 GCA_025455595.1 Cytophagales bacterium
TTTGGCACACGCTTGGCAACAGGTAGGGCTTTCAACCTCTAAACCTACCATTTTTATGCAACGATTGAAGTTATCTTCTATGAAAACCCTGCGAAAACTATTTCTGAACGCATCGCTGCTCTTGGGCGCAGCGGGTGCGATGGCGCAAAGCCAAGCGCAAGGCAACGACAATGTTTGGTCGCTGCGCGAATGCATCGAATATTCGATGAACAACAACTTGACCATCAAGCGTAGCGAGTTGCAGTCGCGCAACAGCGAAGTGGCCTACTTTCAGTCCAAGATGGCATTTCTGCCAACTGTAAATGGTAACGGACAGTTGTCGTGGAACTTTGGCCGTTTCATTGACCCTACCACCAACCAGTTTATCAATCAAAACACCCAAACCGGCAACTTCGGGTTGAGCGGTGGGGTGCTGCTTTTCCAGGGCGGCCAACAGTTGAACACGTACAAACAGAACGAAAAGTCGTTTAGGGCCAGCGTAGAAGATATCCGGCAGTCGCGGTACGACGTAAGCCTGAATGTGGCGGTAAACTATCTGGCGGTGTTGCAAAACCAAGAATTGCTAATTGTGGCTCAAAACCAAGCCGACATCAGCCGCGCACAAGTGGAACGCACCGAAAAACTGGTGCAAGCCGGTTCGTTGCCGCAAACCAATTTGTTCGATTTGCAGGCTCAGTATGCAAATGACCAGTTGAGCGTGACCAACGCCCTGAACAACGTGCGTTTGGCGAAATTGAACTTGATGCAGTCCATGAACCTGCCTGCGCAAGATAATTTCGAGGTGGAAAAGATTGAGTTGGACGATCCGGACATCAATCCTTACGACAAAACGGCGGCTCAAATTTACGATATCGCATTGGCGAGCCAGCCGAACGTGAAAGCGGCTGACCTCCGTGTGCAAAGCAGCATTTACGGCGTACGTGCATCCAAAGGCTTTTTGTTTCCGCGCATTACCTTCGGTGGCGGTCTGAATACCTTCTACTCTGATGCCCGGTCAAAATTTAATGTCGTGAACAACAACGTAGATCCTTCCAATGTCATCGGTTTCTTGGGTGGAGACAATCGGCAGCCCGTGTTGCGAACACCCACGCCGCTGGTCACGGTCACGCCTGAAAACTATCCTTTCGGCTCGCAATTGCGCGACAATCTTGGTCAGTTCTTGGGCTTTAGCCTATCGGTTCCGATCCTCAACGGCTGGCAAACCCGCACTACCATCAGTCGCTCAATCGTCCAAAACAACATCAGCCAATTGGATGCGCAAAATATCCGCGTACAACTCCGCCAAAACATTGAACAGGCATATTTGAATTTGCAGGCGGCAGCATCGCAATACCAAGCTAACAAGCAGCAGGTGGCCGCGCAACAGTTGTCGTTCCAAGCCAACGAAACGCGGTTCAACGTGGGTTTGGCCAACTCGGTCGACTACAACACGGCGAAAAACAACTTGGCCCGTGCGCAGGCCAACCTTGTCAACTCGAAGTACACGTATTATTTCCGCGTGAAGATTTTGGATTTCTACCAGAACAAGCCCCTTATTGAATAAGTATTTTTAACGTCTGCCGTTTTGGGCAAAAATTGCTTAAAACGGCATTGTCTGAACTGTGATTTCAAAATGATTGATTTGATTGACATGACTTGAAAAAACAGTTTTTTCATGCCTATCACCAAAATCACCTTAAAATCATAGTTCGGACAAAAAGGCGTTTTGAGCAAAAACCGCCCAAAACGCCCGGCACCAAAATCTCACTCATTCTATCATTCGCTCATTGTCCAAGATGGCTAAGAAAAAATCGAATCGTTTATTGATTATCCTCGTCTCGGCGGTTGTGCTGCTGCTGCTATTCGCTTTTGTGGGCAAGCGGGCCGGGTGGATTGGCAAGGAAAAACCCACCGAGGTGGAACTGGCCCGCGCCAAGCGGGTCGAGATTGTGGAGAAAGTGAGTGCGTCGGGCAAAGTGCAGCCGGAAGTGGAAGTGAAAATCAGCCCTGATGTGCCGGGCGAAATCATTGAACTGAACGTGGAGGAAGGCGACTCGGTGGTGAAAGGCCAGTTGCTCGTCAAAATCCGGCCCGACAACTACATCTCGGCCGTTGACCGTGCCCGCGCCACCGTGAACAACAACAAAGCCAGCTTGGCCCAAGCCAACGTGCAGCTTTCGCGGGCACGCGTGCAACTGTCCCGCGCCGAAATCGAGTACAAGCGCAATAAGTCGTTGTTTGAGCAAAAAGTGATTTCGGACGCCGACTGGGTGACTGCCGAAACCAACTACAAGGCCGCTGTGGAAGACGTGAACGCCGCCCAACAGCAACTCGAAGCTTCCCGCTACCTAGTGCAAAGTGCCGAGGCCGGCCTGCGCGACGCGTTGGAAAACCTGCGCAAAACCACCATTTACGCCCCCGTGAGCGGCACCGTGTCGAAGCTGAACGTGGAGCTGGGCGAACGCGTGGTGGGCACCTCGCAAATGGCCGGTACGGAAATGCTGCGGCTGGCCAACCTGAACAACATGGAGGTGCAAGCCGACGTGAACGAAAACGACATTGTGCGGGTGCATTTGGGCGACACGGCCATCATTGAGGTGGACTCGTACACCAGCTTGAAGAAAAAATTCAAGGGCATTGTCACTGAGGTGGCGAACACCGCCAACGGCGCGGCCACCGGCACGGCCACTACGGCCTCGAACGATGCCGTAACCGAGTTCCAAGTGAAAGTGCGCATCTTGCCCGACTCATACCGCGATTTGGTGGACAAGAAAAGCAAACTGTCGCCGTTCCGGCCCGGCATGACGGCCTCGGTTGACATCATTACGGCCCGGAAAGCCAATGCTTTGTCCGTGCCGCTGGCCGCCGTAACCACCCGCACCCCGGAAGGCAAGGCAGCCAAAAGCACCCAGACCGCCACCACCGACCAACCAGCCGCCGAAGGCGACGACAATGCCAAGCCCGCTCCGAAACAGGAACTCCGCGAAGTGGTGTTTGTGAACAAAAACGGCAAAGCCGAACTACGCGAGGTCAAGACCGGCATCAGCGATTACGACAACATTGAGATTGTCAGCGGCTTGAAAGAAAACGAAGAAGTAGTGGCCGGCCCGTACAACGTGGTAGCCAAGAAACTGAACGCCAACGATGCCGTGGCCGCCAAGAAGGAAGAGAAAGGCAAGGAAGAGAAGAAATAAGGCAAGGAAGAGAAGAAATAAGTACGAAGTCGTCAGTGGTCAGTCGTCAGTGATTAGTCGAAATCAAACCACAGGAAACCGGAAGTCAGATACTTGTCACGGTTTTTGCGCGAGGCACTTAGCTGCCGGATGGTTGATTGTTAACGGAGGCGTTTTTCAAACGGCGGGCATTGTGTCCGCCGTTTGGCGTTTTAGGCAAAATTTGCCTGAAACGCTGGTCGGTCTGAACCTTGATTGGCTTCGCCGAACTGACGTTTCGCAGGATTAAGGGATTACCTTGATTGAAAATCCTATTCATCCTGCAATCCTGTCTGAAAAACCAATCATTAATCACAAATCACAATCATGTTAATCCTTTAATCCTACGAAACGTCAGTTCGGCGAAGCCAATCATGGTTCCGACAAAAGGCGTTTTGACAAAAAAAGGGACGAAAAA
>JALOMD010000139.1 GCA_025455595.1 Cytophagales bacterium
CAATCAAGGTTCGGACAAAAACCTACGGCCGGAAAGCTATGAAAAAAACACGGCAATTTTGGACTATTCGTTCCCTCGGAACAAAACGCCAATCGGTCGCGTTGTGAATCGGACAGTGACCTATATTGTCGCCGGCATTTTTCCCATGAAAGTCAGCGTATTCCGCAAAGAGCATTTCAACGCCGCCCACCGGCTGCACAACCCGGCTTGGTCCGACGAGCAAAACACCCGCGTGTTCGGCAAGTGCAACAACCCCAACTACCACGGCCACAACTACGAACTGATTGTGAAAGTGACCGGCGACCCCGACCCCGAAACGGGCTATGTTATGGACATGAAGGTGCTGTCGGATGTGATCCGCGAACACGTCACCGACCGGTTCGACCACCGCAACCTGAACGTGGACACCGAGGAGTTTCGCCATTTGAACCCCACTGCCGAAAACATTGCCATCGTGATCTGGCGCATCTTGCGCCAGCACGTGGACGAAAAACTGGACTTGAAAGTGACCCTTTACGAAACAGAACGAAACTATGTCGAGTACCCCGCATGAACACCTTGAAACCGGCAAAATCCACGACGTGAGCCACTTGACCTTTGACGAAATCGGCGACGACCACGTGCTGACTTCGTTCGACACGCCCCTGCGTGCCGATGCCTTCGAGCGTGACGACGACCTGAAAATAGAACTCATCGAGAAGCATTTCCGCGAAATCATGCACATTTTGGGCCTCGACCTCACCGACGACAGCCTGCAAGGCACGCCGCGCCGCGTCGCCAAGATGTACGTCAAGGAAATGTTCGGCGGCCTCAACCCCGACAACAAGCCCTCGGTGACGTTGTTCGAGAACAAGTACAAGTACAGCGAGATGCTGGTGGAAAAAGACATTTCGTTCTACTCCAACTGCGAACATCACTTCGTGCCCATTTTCGGCAAAGCCCACGTGGCCTATGTTTCGAGCGGACAGGTAATTGGGCTTTCAAAACTCAACCGCATTGTGCAATATTACGCCAAGCGTCCGCAGGTGCAGGAGCGGCTCACCGTACAGGTGGCCCGCGAACTACAGGAAGTGTTGCGCACCGAAGACGTGGCCGTGGTGATGGATGCCAAGCACCTGTGCGTGGCCTCGCGCGGCGTGAACGACATCACCTCGTCAACGGTGACGGTGTTTTACGGCGGCAAGTTCCGCGAGGAAAGCACCAAAACCGAGTTTTTGAAGTATCTGGACTTGAAAACCGAGTTTTGACGAAACAGCCCCACCCCAGCCCTCCCCAAGGGGAGGGAGAAAAAAACTCCTCCCCCTTGGGGGAGGCTGGGAGGGGGCTATCGTTTTGAGCAAAAATCGCCGAAAACGCCATTCCGACCTCTGACCTCTTAACTCTGACCTAACTTCGTAAATCGTACCTCGTACCTCAAAATGTCTTCACTGATTGATCTTATTGGAAACACCCCACTGGTTGAACTCAACCGTATCAACCCAAACCCCAACGTAAAGCTTTACGGCAAAATGGAAGGCCACAACCCCGGCGGCAGCGTGAAAGACCGGGCGGCCTTGGGCATGATCAAAGGGGCCTTAGAACGCGGCGACATCAAGCCGGGCACCAAACTGATTGAGGCCACCAGCGGCAACACCGGGATTGCGTTGGCCATGATTGCCAGCCTGTACGACCTCGAAATCGAGCTGGTGATGCCCGAAAACGCCACCCGCGAACGGGTGCAAACAATGGAAGCCTTCGGTGCCCGCGTGATCCTGACCCCGCGCGACCGTTCGATGGAAGGGGCCATTGACTACGTGGCCGAGCAAGTGGCAAAAGGCGGCTACTTTGTGCTGAACCAGTTCGGTAACCCCGACAACTGGCAGGCCCACTACCGCACCACCGGCCCCGAACTGTGGCGCGACACCGACGGAAAAATCACGCACTTTGTCTCGGCGATGGGCACCACGGGTACGGTGATGGGCGTGTCGCGGTACTTGAAGGAACAGAACCCGGCGGTGAAAATCATCGGCTGCCAGCCCACCGACGACTCGAACATCCCCGGCATCCGCAAGTGGCCGGAGGCGTACCTGCCCAAGATTTTCGAACGGCCACGGGTGGACGAGGTGATGGAAGTCTCGCAGAAAGAGGCAACCGCTATGACCCGCCGCTTGGCCCGCGAAGAGGCGGTTTTCTGCGGCATGAGTGCGGGTGGTGCGGCGGCGGCGGCCGTGCGCGTAGCCGAGCAGCTTGACAGCGGCGTGGTCGTGTGTGTCATCTGCGACCGTGGCGACCGTTACCTGTCTTCAGATTTGTTCGACATTCCGCAGAAGAAAGTCGTGAGTCGTCAGTCGTAAGTGCGAAGTGGCGTTTTGGGCAATTTTTGCCCAAAACGCCTTTTGCTTTCATTCCGAAATCCGCCCTCCGCATTTCGAAGTCTTTCCCCCTCCATCCACGGCGCGGGCGGGCTAATTCCCCAAAATTCCTCTTGCTACACGCCGATTTCGAAACCACTTCCCTCTTTTTTGCAAAAAAACTTGCACGGCACGTCGCAAATGCATGAATTAGTGTAAATCGTCGTTTGTTAAGGAGCCAATCCTCGCTTTGTGTTGTTTACCTCGGCGCAAAACGCTAATAAACAAGAACTTGGACTCGCTTTAGTAATTCAGCGTTCATCAGTTGATTTTCAACATCCGTCTATTTGAGGCACTTGGCCGCACGAGGCCATAATCCAATCGCATGCCATGATTTTTTCCGCGAAACACCCGTTGCTACTCAGCCTGCTCATTGCCGCAACGACCCTTGCCCAAACGCCCAACCCGCCGATTTCGCCCAAGGCCCGCATGGCCTACGAACAGTCGCAGCAGTACATTGTCGAACGCAAGTTTGACCAAGCACTGGACGCATTGAAGAAAGCGATTGACCGCGAGCCGAACTACGCCGAGGCGCATTTCCGGCTGGGAAACGTCTATGAACTCAAGTCGAAGATCGAGCAGGAAACCGATTACACGGAACTGAGCCGCGAACACTACGAGAAAAGCATTAACCTGAAGCCCAAGAATCCGTCGTTCATCGGCGGCTACTGGATACTGGGCAACATCTACATCCGCAAAGGCGATTATCAGAAGGCGAAAGGCTTCTATCAGTCGTTTGTTGAGATGAAGCCGCCCAAACAGGCCCAAATCACGGTGGCGCAGCGGCAAATCGCCAACTGCAACTTCGCCATCGAAGCCATGCAAAAGCCGCTGCCTTTCACTGCGACGGCCATGCCCAAGCCGCTCAATGAGTTCGCGTTGCAATATTACCCGGCACTAACCGCCGACCAACAGACCGTCATCTTCACCGCCCGCCGTTCGGACAGCTACAACGACCCGCGCAGCGACGAGAATATCTACAGTTCGTCGTTCAAAAACGGCAGTTGGACACCGCCCGTGTCGCTTTCCGAGAAGATAAACACCACGCTGAACGAAGGCACGTGCAGCATCTCGGCCGACGGTCGCACGCTGGTGTTCACCTCCTGCGACGGTCGGCAGAATTTCGGGCGGTGCGACCTGTACGTGACCTACCGCATCGGCGACGACTGGACGGAGCCGATGAACCTCGGCAACAAAATCAACTCGGTGGCGTGGGAATCGCAGCCGTCGCTGTCGGCGGACGGACGCACGCTTTATTTCGCCTCCGACCGGCGTGGCAGCTACGGCAAGCGTGACATCTGGATGAGCCGCCTCGAAAGCGACGGCTCTTGGGGGCCGGCCACAAACCTCGGCCCGACCATCAACACACCCGACGACGAGCTTTCGCCGTTCATCCACGTCAACGGCCGCACGCTGTTCTTCGCCTCCGACGGGCAGGTGGGCATGGGCGGCCTTGACCTGTACTCCAGCGAACGGCAAGGCGGCCAGTGGCTGCCGCCGCAAAACCTCGGCTACCCCCTCAACGACCACGACAACCAGTTTTCGCTGTTCGTGTCGGCCAACGGCAAGAAAGGCTATTTCGCCCGGTTTGCGTTCGAGACGGTGAACAACAAGCGGCGCGAGAAAAGCCTGCTGTACGAGTTCGATTTTCCGGAACAAATCACTGTCAAATACAAAAGCAACTATCTGAAAGGCGTGATTTACGATGCCAAGACAAAGAAGCCGGTAGAAGCCCGCATCGAGCTGTTCAACCTGAACGGCGGCGAACTGGAAACGGTGATGAAATCGGACAGGGCCAACGGCTCTTATTTGACCGTACTGACCGAAGGGGCTTCGTACGGTCTGTACGTGAACCGCGAAGGTTATCTGTTCAAAAGCATGTATTTCGACTATTCGGGCACCCAAAACAACGAGCCGCTGGTGATGGACATTTACCTGCAACCAATAGAAAAAGGCTCGAAAGACGTACTGAACAATTTGTTTTTCGACACGGGCAAATACGAACTGGAAGACAAGTCGAAGACAGAATTGGAAAAATTAGTGGCGCTGTTGAAAGACAACAAAAACCTGCGCCTCGAAATATCAGGCCACACCGACGACGTGGGCAATGACAAGGACAACCTGGAACTGTCGCTGAAGCGAGCCAAAAGCGTCTATGATTATCTGCTCAACGCTGGCATACCCGCCAACCGCCTGACCTACGTCGGCTACGGCGAGACGCAATTTGCCGTACAGAACACTTCGGATAAAAACCGCCAACTGAACAGGCGTATTGAGTTCAAAGTGTTGTAGTAAAGTAGTCAGTGGTAAGTCGTCAGTAGAAAACAAGCGCAAAGCCGTTTTGGCCGTTTTTTGTCCAAAACACAATGAATTCACTGTGTTCATTGCCGCATTAACCCATTATCTCTTCAACCTTGAGTCCGTTTTCCGTCGTTCACGAAGTGTTGGTCGTCCACAAGGTACGTTCCCGTGATCCGTGGCATACAGACCACAACTGCGTGAGATTTTTTGCTAAAAGCCAACAGCTAACCACGCATGACCAAGTACTTGATTGCTCGAGTGTTAAGGTTGTGGCCGTTAGAAGTACAAATTCCGAATTCCAAATTCCAAATTGGTATAACGCACTTGAATGTTTGGTATTTCCTTCATCGGCGCGGGTAACGTGACGTGGCATTTGGCCCCGGCTTTGGAAGCCGCCGGTTATCCGGTTGGCGAGATTGCCGCCCGCAACGCCAACAACGCCGCCGAAATCATCCGCCATCTGTACGATGCCCGCATTGTCGATTCGTTGGATTTTTCGCGTAGCCGGGCCAACATTTTCATCATCGCCGTGCCCGATGATATTGTGCCGGAAATCGCCCAAAACGCTGCGTTTCCGCCCGATGCCATCGTTTGCCACACGTCGGGCACACTACCGCTGACGGTTTTGAAGCGGTTTCCCAAACGTGGCGTGTTCTATCCGCTCCAAACCTTTACCAAAGGTCGTCCGCTTGACTTGTCTGCGGTGCCTTTCTGCATCGAGGCCGCCGATGCAGGCACCGAAAAGCAATTGTCGACTTTGGCCCGTAGTGTGAGCCGATCCGTGCACCTCATGGATTCAGAGCAACGGAAGGCCCTGCACCTCGGGGCCGTTTTTGCGGGCAATTTCACTAACCACCTGCTGGCCCTTTCCAAACGCATCGCTGAGGAGAACAACCTGGCGTTCGACCTGCTCAAGCCGTTGGTCGCAGAGACGGTCGCCAAGGCGTTGGCCGCCCAAGACCCCGCCACCGTGCAAACCGGCCCCGCCGTGCGCCGCGACGAACAAACAATAAAACGCCATTTGCAGGCGTTGCGAAAGCACGCATTGTGGCGGAAAATCTATCGCCTATTGACCGAAAGCATCCAAGCCGATTTGCCACGTTGAGTCCATTCCTGCGGCGATAAAATGCCGTATCCGCAAAACCAGCGGATTTTTCGCTACCTTTGCCCGCTTTGTCACCCAAACCCATCTTTGTCCCGAAGCTATGCGTCACTCTGTGAAAATGCTCGTTGCTGTGCTTGCCGTCAGCCTACTGGCGGTTGGTGTTTCCTGCAAAAAGAAAGAAGATACCGCCCCTGACCGCACGGCGTTACTCACCGCCCGTACTTGGCGGATTAATCAGGTGCTTCTCAGTAATACGCCCCTTACGGACGATTTGCTCCGACAGATAGCAGGGCAAGCTGGTTTGTTGGGTGAAATCTATAGTTCCAACGTGATTTTCAATGCAGACGGTACCTTTAGAAGCCCCAGCAACACTGCCTTGACCGGCAGTTGGAGTTTCAATGCCGACCAAACAGAACTTACTATTACGTCGGGTGCCCAGAGTGTGGGCTTCAGAGTCGTCGCTCTTACCGCAACTGGTTTGGAGCTTGAGACGCTCCAAGCATATACTGCTAACGTTCCGCCGTTCGGCAACGTATCAGCGCGTATTACTTTGCAGATGGTGCCCGTTTGACAGGGATTGTTTTAGGCAAAAATTGCCCAAAACGGGCGTGTCAGGGCGGCTGTGCCGCCTTGCGTTTTGGGCAATTTTTGCCTAAAACGCCTCGGAAGACAAGACGGAATGGTTGCAAAGGTGTTTTGTTTTGCCAAGAATCCCGTTTTTGGCATTTTTTGCGTAAAACACGGTTATGCCGGATTCAAAAGAATTGACCGGCAACAGACACATAGTTTCCTTCTCGGCCATTTTCGTATTAATGCATGACATGCTCAGAAAGAAATCCCGACTTTTCATCGTTTTTGTTCTTTTAACTTTTCCGGTCGTTTTTTAGAAATATATGCTATTTCATGGTGCTTACGTGTTGCACGAGAACCCACGAATCATGGGCATTTTGGATTTTGCGGCGTTGGAAAAAGTGCTGGCCCAACCCTCGAAGCAAGACACGTATTTTCTGGTACACCTGACTTGGAACCACGCAAACCTACAGCGGATGTTCCGTAAGAAGTTGCTTTTCAGCCGTTGGCAAAGCAAGGGAGCCATGCCGATTATGTTTACCAACGCCAAAGCCGAAGACAGT
>JALOMD010000140.1 GCA_025455595.1 Cytophagales bacterium
AAGCCAACTCGTCGTTTGCCAACTGCGACTGCAAATCATAAAGGTTATTGATCGGCAGTGTGCCGGCCTTCACTAATTTGTCTGTCCGCTCCAGTTGTTCACGGGTGGTTTGCACCTGTAGTTGCGCCACCTCTACCAGTTCGGTATTGTTGAGCACGTTTAGATAAGCCACCGCTGTGTTCAACGACACATCCAAGCGGGTCTGGTCGGCATCCAGCCGGTTGGCTTCAACCGTCAGCGCGTTTTGCTTGATGGTGTGTCTCGTTTGGAATCCTGAGAAAATAGGCACGTTTGCATTCAGGCCCCAGCTATTGAAATTGAAAGTTTGTTGAACGAAAGCATTGGTAAACCGGTCAATGGAACGACCAGAGTTGAAGCCGAAACTGCTGCTCCCGTTTACCGATGGAATCTGTTGCAACTTGCTTTGGTTCAGCGTGGCTTGGGCATTCAGCGTTTGCAAGTCCTGCTGCTTGATTGTAACACTGTGTGCCAAGGCGTAATCCACACACTCGCGCAGCGACCAAACATTGTCGCCATTACCTTGCGCTTGGCTTTGCGCCATCGCACCCGCTGCGCCCAAGAGCAGCGATGCGTTCAGAAACAGTTTTCGCAGGGTTTTCATAGAAGATAACTTCAATCGTTGCATAAAAATGGTAGGTTTAGAGGTTGAAAGCCCTACCTGTTGCCAAGCGTGTGCCAAACTGCAACCGGGCAAAATAGTGACAAATGGCGAAATGCTTCCATGAAGGCGGTCTATAATTTTACGGAAATTGATACGGCGCAAACGCCATCCGACTGGCACAACCGGGCGTTCCAATACGGCGACGGGCTGTTCGAGACCATGGTGCTGCAAAACGGCACCGTGCGTTTTCTCACCGACCACCACCAACGCCTCACCGACGGCATGGCCGTGCTGGAAATGGCCGTTCCGCCCGGCCTCACTGCCGACTACTTGCAGAAAGCCGCCTGCGATTTGGCAAAAATTGAAAATCCCGCAACAGGCGGGAACGCCCAAAACGTGGACTCCACACTTGACGGCGACACCCATTCACTCATTCACTCATTCAATCATTCAAAATTGACCCACCGCGTGCGGTTGCACGTGTGGCGCAAGCCGGGCGGGTTGTACACGCCTGCGTCGCACGAGGCGGATTTTCTGCTCACGGTGCAGCCGATGGCACCGCCCTCGGTTTCGGTCAAGGAAAGGGTGATTTTTTACGAAGACATTCGGCTCAATCATTCGGTGGTTTCACCGTTTAAGACCGGCTCGGCTTT
The DNA here is from genome assembly GCA_025455595.1 of Cytophagales bacterium. Lineage (GTDB taxonomy): Bacteria > Bacteroidota > Bacteroidia > Cytophagales > 172606-1 > Xanthocytophaga. Next base: position 1,276 of record JALOMD010000140.1, read on the forward strand.
GGCTTACGTGATGGCAGGCCTCGCCCGCAAAAAGGCCGGTGCCGACGACGCGATTCTGCTGGACACGAATGGTTTCATAGCTGAATGTGTAGCCTCGAATCTGTTTTGGCTGAAAAACAGACAACTATTTACACCCAGCCTTGACAGTGGCTGCGTGGCGGGTGTGATGCGCAAAAACGTGATTGCCTGGATGAAGAACGAAGACATTCGCGTAGAGGAAGGGCTGTTCAAAAAAGCGGACTTGCTGGATGCGGAGGCCGTTTTCTGTTGCAACGTAGCAGGCATCCAGTGGATTCGGCGGATTGGGGATACAGTTTTCGATCCTTCGGTGGAGTTTACGGCGTTACTGCAGCGGGCATTGAAGCAGTAGGCATTTTGGACAAAAATCGGCCAAAACACTTTTGCCAATTTTACTTGAAGCGTCATTGCGAGCCGGAACGAAGTGGAGGCGTGGCAATCTGCCGCCGGTAGCTGCGCGACTGTTTCCGTACCGCATTCTCTACAAGAACGCGAGCCTCTGGGAAGCGTGTTCGCCGAGCCTGTGGGAATGAGATTGCCACGGCCTTCCGCTAACGCTCCGGCCCTCGCAATGACGGATTTTGCCAAGGCGTTTTGGACAAATTTTACCCAAAATGCCACTTACCACTTACCACTTTAGGCCGCCGACGGCAGGCGCACGAAGAAACGGCTCCCTTGGCCAGGTTGGCTTTCCACCCAAATGCTGCCGTTGTTCTTCTCCACAAACTCCTTGCAGAGCAACAGGCCGAGGCCCGTCCCCGCTTCGTTGGCCGTGCCGTTGGTGGAGAAGTGGGTGCGTACATCAAACAGGCGCGACTGCTGCTCGGAGGTCATGCCCTTGCCGGTATCGGCTACGGCCAGCAGCACGCCGTCGGTGCGGTTCTCGGCCCGCACCGTCACGCGGCCGCCTTCGGGCGTGAACTTGATGGCATTGGAAACCAAGTTGCGTAGCACCAGCGAAGTCATGTTGCGGTCGGCAACCACTTGCAGCGATGTGGGCACTTGGCACTCCAACGCGATGCCTTTTTCTTCCGCCGGGGTTTGGAACGCCGTTATGATTTCGTTGACCACTGCCTGTAGGCTCAATATTTCGGTTTGCGTAGTGATGCCGCCCATCTGGCTGCGCGACCATTGCAGGATGTTGCTCAGCAACTCGGAAGTGGTGCGCACCTTGCGGCGCAGGTCAGGCACCACGGCGGTCAGTTCGTCCGCCGACAGCGTGCCGTCTTCGAGCAGTTGCAGCAAGGCCTCCATTGAACCGAGCGGACTGCGGATGTCGTGCGAGACAATCGAAAACAGTTTGTCCTTGGTGGCATTCAGTTCGATGAGTTGTCCGCGTTGGCGTTCTATTTCGTCGTTCTTTTCCTCCAGCAGTTGGTTCACGCGGTGTTGGCGGCGCATATTGCGGTAAAGCAAAAACGCCAACGCCGCCAACAGGCCGCCACCTATTACCGAGAGGTTGCGTTGCCAGGTTCGCTGTTGCAACTCGCGGGCTTGCAAAAGGCGGTTTTGGTTCAACAAGTCAATCTCCCGCTGCCGCGACTTCACCTCAAAAGCCCACTGCTGGTTGCTAAGCAGACGGGTCTTCTCAATGTTGTAAAGGCTGTCTTTGGCTTGCTCGCCCATGCGTTGGTAACGCAACGCCTCTTTGTGATTGCCGAGGTGTTCGTACACGTTGGAAAGCAGAAACGAGGCCCCCCGCACGCCGTCAATGTCTCTGGCGAAATGCGATGACTCAAGGGCCAGTTGGCCGTGGCGACGACCCTCGGCGTAGTTTTTGGTTCGCAAGGCAGTGATAGCCAGTGCTTTGTGGGCAGCAGCTATCGGTTCGGACAATTTCTCTGAAACGGCGATTTGAAGGGCTTTTTCAAAATATTGCTTGGCTGTGGCGTATTCTTGGCGACTCAGATAAGCGTATCCGATGTTGTGTTGGATCACGCTCTCCAGACCGGCATCGTGCGGGGTTTTGTTCTCACGCATGGCTTGTTTCAACAAAAACAGGGCCGTGTCGCTGCGGAGCTGGTGCTGGTTGTAAATGGCTGCGATGCGGGCGAGGCTCCGGGCCGCTTCGGGTGTGAAACGGGTTTCGCTGGCCAAGCGGTAAGCCTTTTGGTAATTGTCGAGGGCTTGGGGAATGAGCCGCTGGCGTTCGTGGAGTTGACCCATGCCGGCGTAGGTGGCCGCCAGTCCGCGTTTGTCGCCTGCTTTCTCGAAGTGGACGAAGGCGTTCTGGTACGCATCCATGGCCTCGGCATCGCGGCCTTTGCGAGCCAGCATTTGTCCCAGCACATGGTAAGCCCGCCCGATTCCCTTGGCGTATTTGTATCGTCGGTTGATAGCCAACGCACTGTCGGCCAGCGCAATGGCTTTGTCGGGATCAATGAAGTCGAAGCGGTAGGCGAGTTCGATTTGCCGGATGGCGTAGGTGGTGTCTTGCCGGGGGAATTGTTGCAACAAGCCGCGCAAGCTGTCTATGTCAGGCTGCTGTGCATAGCAGCCAGTCACAATGCCAAGAAAAAACAGTCCCGAAACAACAAATCGCTTTCGCATGTATCCTCGGCTGTCCCACAGCCTCTCAGTATAGTCCGAAAACTACGAATTGCGCGGCTTACTGCCAAATCGTTTTTGGGTCAAATGACACACGCGTTGGGCAACTTGTTAGAAATCCGGGTTGAGCAGCGAGTCGGGAGTGGGTTGTTTCAGGGGATAAGCCGTGGTGTCAAGTTTTTGCAAAGCTTCACTGTACTTGCTGCAATCAAGCGTGATGTCGAAGCCGGGCGGACGGGTGAAGGGCTTTTTGGCAATACCCGTGGCCGGGTCGGCGTAGGCTTTTTGCATGAAAGTTGCCCAAATCGGCAGGGCGGTTTTGGAACCCGCCCCGCTGCCGTCGCGGAAGTGGATGTTCATGTCGTCGCCGCCGAACCACACGGCTGCCGCCAAGTCCTGCGTAATGCCCACGAACCAGCCGTCGGCGTAGTTTTGCGTGGTGCCTGTCTTGGCCCCTATTTCGTTGCCCTGCGAAAACGCATACTGCCGCAATGCCTGCGCCGAGCCGCCCGGCTCCTCCACGCCGCCGCGTAGCATGTAGGTCATCAAGTAGGCCGTTTGGTCGTTCAGCACTTCGCGGCCTTCGGTGCGGAACTCTTCCAACACATTGCCGTTGCGGTCTTCCACCCGTACCAAATACTGCGGCTGGTGCCACACGCCGCCCGCCGCAAACGTGGCGTAGGCCCCGAGCAGTTCGTACAGGCTTACCGACTCGGTGCCGAGGGCCAACGCCGCATACGGCTTCAGCGGACTGGCGATGCCCAACCGCTTGGCGTAGTCCACAACCATGGCGGGGCCTATTTTCTGCGTGAGCCGTGCCGGAATGGTGTTCAGCGACCGGGCCAGTGCCGCGCGCAGCGTCACCAGCGAGTCGCTGTAGGTGCGGCTGTAGTTTTCGGCTGTCCAGCCGTCAACGGTGATGGTGCGGTCCCATTCCCGGTCGCAGGGTTTCAGGTTGGCGTTGTCAATGGCGGCTGCGTACAGGATGGGCTTGAACGTGGAGCCGGGCTGCCGCTTGCCGCGCCGCACGTGGTCGTACTGGAAATACCGGAAGTCAATGCCGCCGACCCACGCCTTCACCTCGCCCGTGAGCGGCTCAACGGCCATCAGGCCCGTTTGCAGGAATTTCCTGTGGTAGGCAATCGAGTCCAAGGCACTCATCACGGTGTCTTTCTCGCCGTCCCACGAAAACACGGTCATGGGTACTTTGGCCCGCAGTTCGTCCCAAACCGAGTCTTCGTCGCCGTTGTAGTGTTCCATCAGCTGCTGGAAACGCGGCATCTTGGCCGCCACGCTCTCCACGTAGCCTTTGATTTCGCTGCCGCCGGGGGTCGTCCACGGATTGCGGCGGCCCCAGTGGGCGGCAAACTTGGCCTGTTGCTTGGCCATTTGCTCGGCTACGGCTTCTTCGGCGTAGCGTTGCAGGCGGGCATCAAGAGTGGTGTAGATGCGCAGGCCGTCGGTGTACAAATCCAAGCCGTGTTTCTCGGCGATTTGCCGCAATTCCCTTTCCAGTTCGGCGCGGAAATACGTGGCCAAGCCTTGCGTACGGTTCTGCGGGCGGAACTTCAAGCCCAGCGGCTCGGCGGCGAACTTGGCCCGCTGCGCCTCGGTGATGTGCCCGTGTTCGGCCATTTTGGACAACACGAAATTGCGTTTTTCCAAGGCGCGTTTCGGCTTGCGCACCGGGCTGTAGTAGTACGGGTTGTTCACCATGCCCACCAGCAGGGCGGCTTGCGGCACAGTGAGTTTGGCGGCGTTGGTCTGGAAAAAAGTCCGCGCCGCCGACTCGATGCCGAAGGCCCGGCTGCCGAAATCAACCGTGTTGAGGTACATGGTCAGGATTTCGTCTTTGGTGTAGCTGCGTTCCAGTTGGATGGCCGTGAGCCATTCCTTGGTTTTGTCCACCACCACATTGCCTAATGCGCCCTGCATTTCGTCTTTGCGCATTCGGAACAGGTTTTTGGCCAGTTGCTGCGACAAGGTGCTGGAGCCGCGCCGCTTGCCGATGAACAGGTATGGAACCAACGCGGCCGTTCCCACGAAGTCAATGCCCGAATGCTGCTCAAACCGCACGTCTTCGGTGGCGACCAAGGCGTTGATGATGTTCGGCGAAAGCTGGGCGTATTCAACCGGGTCGCGGTTTTCGTCGCGGTAATAGGAGCCGAGCAGGGTGCTGCCATCGGAGGCGAAAATAACGGAGGCCAGGTTGCTGCGCGGATTTTCGATTTCGCGGAAGCCGGGCATCCGGCCAAACAACCCGAACAGGTTGAAACCCACCGCACTTACATAAACCGCCAACAAAGCCAATCCCACGCCGAAGCCAATCCACAGCCGCTTGATGTGTTTCTGGAATTTCCCTTTCTGAAGTTCTATCTGCATTGTAACAATTTAGTCTTTAGTCTTGTGTCGTTAGTCTTGAGTAAAAAACTGACGGGTAGCGTTTTGGATAACTTTTGCCTAAAACGCCTTTTGTCTTTGAATCGCGGATGAAACGGATGGCGCGGATGGCACGGATGAGTTGCGGTGGAAGTGGCGCGACTATTTGCCCAAAGGCCCATCTGTGAAATCCGCGCCATCCGTTTCATCCGCGATTCAAGACAAGTTCCGGCCCAAATTTGCGTTTTTTTGCCCAAAACGCCGCAAACGCTCTTAATAAGCCCGCTTCTTGTACTTTTAACGACTTGCGACTAACGACTTATGACTTACTACTGGCTGCTAACGACCTAAGAATTTAACATTCGTTTAACTTTTGTAAACAAAATCCCGGAAAAGTTAAACATTTGTTAAGCATCGGGTAACGTGCAAGTGACACGTAAAAGCTTATTTTGCAGCAAAAACCAGAGGGTTGAAAACGCATCTCCGCACAATCGTCATTTCAGACCTGCACTTGGGTACGTCCGGCTCCAAGGCCAAGCAAGTCACCAACTTCCTCAAGCAGCACACCTGCGACAAGCTGATCCTCAACGGCGACATCATTGACGGCTGGCAACTGAAAAAATACGGGGCCTGGAAACGCAAGCATACGCGTTTTTTCAAAACGGTTCTCAAAATGATGGAAGACCACGACACACAGGTGATTTACCTGCGCGGCAACCACGACGACTTTCTCGACCAGGTGCTGCCGGTGAAAGTGGGCGGGTTTTCCATCCAACGCGACTACATCCTCAAGTCGAGCGGACGGCGGTATTACGTCACGCACGGCGACATTTTCGACTCGGTGACTTCGCAGCTCAAGTGGATTGCCCAGCTCGGCGATGTCGGCTACACGTTTTTGCTTTGGGTGAACAAACTCTACAACAACTACCGCACCAGTCGGGGGCTGCCCTATTACTCGCTGTCGCAAAAGGTGAAGGCCAAAGTGAAGTCGGCGGTGAGCTACATATCCGATTTCGAGACGCAATTGGTCGAATTGGCCCGCGTGAAGCAATGCGATGGCATTATTTGCGGCCACATCCACCAGCCGGCCATCAAGCAGTACGGCGAGGTGCTGTACCTGAATTCCGGCGACTGGGTGGAGTCGCTCAGTGAACTCGAAGACGACGAAAAAGACGACCTGCGTGCCTTGGAAGAACAACTCGAACTGGTGCGGGTGCTGAAACAAGTGGGCTGAGCGACAATTTTGAATGAGTGAGTGATGGAATGAATATTAGGTCAGAGGTCAGAACGCAGAGGTCAGGGGCGTTTTGGGCAAATTTTGCCCAAAACGGCAAATGTCCGAACTGTGATTTTCAGGTGATCAGATTGACAGACATGCGTTTTCGCAATCATGGTAATCTGTGAATCATTTGAAAATCAAGGTTCAGACAAAAAGCCGTTTTAGGCAAAAAATGCCTAAAACGCCAACCTGCAACTTTGAGCCTTGAACCTGCAACCTTTCAACCCATTTCCGGGGTTAGCCCGGAAGTTTTGCTTCTGCCGTAAGCCAGCCGTTAGGGCTGGCTTTCATGTTTCCAGAAGCCACAAGATGACTCGATATCCGTGTCCGCTTTCGGCTCGAACCAGTATAGACACGTAATATCACGCAATGGTTTCGCAGAACGCCACTGCGAAAATGCCTTTCCGTAACCGTTTTCGTTCTCCAAACCGCCATCCAAAGCGGTTCGTGCTATCAGATGTAGCCATCCTGTGCAATCTTGCCCACGGCCGAACCCATGTAAGAAAGAGCCTCAATCTCGGTTTATTCTCGCCCGATTCCTGCCTAAAATTGAATCCTTTTTGCTACAGTAAAAACGCGCGACCCGCATTCGCCTCTGCCAGCTACGCCTTAAATGATTTTTCGCTCCTCTCGGTCGTTGATTATCAGCCTATTGCCTTTTTACACGAATTATCTCGCATGTTTTTGAACAACGCCCCGTTCGACAACGACGTTTTCGCCGAGTCGTTGGCTTGGCATTATTTGAACGACTTCCCAAACGCCTGCGCCGTCATATCGGCCGACTGGCAACGGCTTGTGTATGGCAACCGAAAGTTTGCCGAAGTCTGGCAGCAAAGCGGAAACCAGCAACCCGCCCTTGAATGGCTGGCGGCCCTGCAAAGCCAATTGCCCGACCGCACACCCCACACCGGCACGGAAATATCGTTGCCCGACGGACGGACTTTCGGTTGGCACGTCAGCGCAGTCGTTGTACCCGAAACACAGGAGTCGGCCTTGCTGTGCGTATTGGAAGACTTGACGCGCCACCGTCGCCGCGAAGCCGAACTGACCCAAGCCAAGGCGCAACTCGAAGAAGCACTGGCCGCCAAGCAAACGTACCTCTCGACGATGACGCACGAGTTGCGCACGCCGATGAACGCCGTGATTGCCATGGCCCACTTGCTGGCCGAAGACAACCCGCAGCCGCACCAAGCCGAAAACCTGAAAACGCTGAAAGCCTCGGCCGACAACCTGCTGACGCTGATTAACGACATACTGGACTACAGCAAGATAGAAGCCCGCAAAGTGGTGTTCGAGCAGACGGTTTTCCAGTTGGACGACGTGCTGAAAAACGCCCGGCGGGCCTCGCTGTACCGCGCCGAGGAGAAAGGCGTGCGAATTGACGTGTACAAGTCGTCGCAGATACCGCCCCACCTCGTCGGGGACCCGTCGCGGCTGCTGCAAGTGCTCAATAACTTGGTGAGCAATGCCGTCAAATTCACCGAGCAGGGCAGCGTGCTGGTGGAGGCCGAGCTTGAAAGCCGCAACCAAGACACCGTTTCGGTGCATTTCACGGTCTCGGATACGGGCATTGGCATTGCTCCCGAACGCCTCAACGTCATTTTCGACGCTTACACGCAAGCAGGCAGCGACACCTCGCGCAAGTTTGGCGGTACGGGCCTGGGCCTTGCCATTACCAAACGCCTGATTGAGATGCAGAACAGCCGCATTTCGGTCAAGAGCAAGGTGGGCTACGGTACGTCTTTCACTTTTTCGCTGGTGTTTAAGGTTGCAGACAAACCCGTAACCACGCCCCCGGCCCGTGCGCGGGTTGCCGACCCCGACTGGAGGACCAAGCAAATACTGTTGGTGGAAGACAACGAGGTGAACATCATGGTTGCCACCAAGTTTTTGAAAAGCTGGGGATTGCAGCCCGACTACGCCCGCAACGGCCGCGAGGCCTTGGAACGCGTAGAGGCCAAGCAGTACGACCTGGTGCTGATGGACATCCAGATGCCGGTGATGGATGGCTTTGAGGCGACACGGCGCATTCGACTTGCCAACGAGCCGCACTTGCAACAAATGCCCATCATTGCCCTGACGGCCAACGCCTTGGACGAGGTGCGCGACCGGTGCTTTGCCAACGGCATGAACGATTTCGTGTCCAAGCCCTTCACGCCTGACGGCTTGCACGCGTGCTTGTGCAAATACTTGCCTTCACAAACGATGCCGCAGACCGTCGGCTCGGCAACCTCCGGCCCAGCCGATATAGGACAAGTTCCCGATTACGCACGGTACGTTTGGCACCGGGTGGCGGCGATTTCGGCAGAGGATGCCGAAACACAGCAGCATTTGTTCACGCTTTCGGTGGACAACCTGCGGCAGTTCAAAGCCGACTACCAAGAAGCCCTGCTGCAAGGCGACCCCCAGCGGCTTGAACAACTGCTGCACAAGACCCGCACGTTGTTCCACATGCTGGCTCTCGAAGACTTGGAAACCGAGGCAAGGGCCGGGTTCCGCCTGCTTTCTATTGAAAAAGAAAGACAGGCTTTGGTTGAGCAACACGCCCTGCTCATCAGAACCCTCTGCGACAAAGCGTTGGCGTGAACGCGTTTAGCGTTTAGCGTTTAGCGTTTGGCGTTTAGCGTTTGGCGTTTAGCGTTTGGCGTTTGGCGTTTAGCGTTTGGCGTTTAGCGTTTGGCGTTTAGCGTTTTGGGCGATTTTCGCCAAAAACGCTAAAGCCCCGTAGGGGCGACCCGTCTGTAGAAATACAGAGCATTCACAGAAGAAAGCTCCGTAGGAGCGACCCGATTGACAACACAACGTCAGGGCCGCTCCTACGGAGCTTTTTCTTTAACCATCCGGGGTTTCTACAAACAAGCCGCCCCTAAAGGGCTTCTTCCGTTTTGGGCGAAAATCGCCCAAAACGCAAAACGCCAAACGCTAAACGTTCAAGGCGTTGTCTTTTCCACCTTGTTGACGAAATACTTGGTGTCGCCGCGCCACGGGAGGCGGTAGAATTTTTCGGTGTAATACAGCGTCACACGGTGGCCGTTGCGGTTCGCTTCTTCCAAGGCCTTGATGACTTCGGTTTCGCCGCTGGCCACCGTGAAATCCCACAGAGCCGAAGCCGGACTGCCGCCGTCTTGCGAAAGGCCGCCGA
>JALOMD010000141.1 GCA_025455595.1 Cytophagales bacterium
GGATTAAGCAGCGTCTTGGCGTATTCCAGAAACGCCGCCAGTCCGTCCAGCGTGCCCACCAGCCCGATGCCGTTCATCAGCATCAGCAGCGTGTCGAAGCTTGCGCCCGTGAAGCGCATGATGTCGCTGTGGCAAACGCTGCGCACGCCGCGTCGCCGCATCACCTCCGCCGCCCCCGTCGAAGCATCCACGGCTGTCACATCCACACCCTGCGACTGCAACGCCAACGCGTGGCTGCCCGCCCCCGCTCCCACGTCCAGCACCCGTCCGTGGCAATGCCGTAAAGCCGTCTGTTCCAATTCGGGTAGTCCTTTGGTGTTTCGGAAAAAATGCGCGACGGACATGACTTCGTCGTCCGAGATGTTGCTGTGGACAATGATGTGTCCGTTGGTTTTTCCGGCCAAATAGTCGAGCAAGGCCGCACCGAGCGGGTCGGAATGGTTGGGCTTTTGAAACGGCGATTCTTCGGAATGCATTCTTCGGTTTATGGTTTACGGTTTAGGACTTACGCAAAAAAGAAGCTAAGTTCCTAAAAACGAAGTGATTATCTTTGGCAAAGGTTTTCGCGCAACTTACGCACAGCCAGCACCTTTGCCAAAGATGTTGCGTAAGTCCTACGGTTCTCAGTTTATGGTTTTTAGTTTGCCGTTTTAGGCAAAATTTGGCTAAAACGGCAGTTTGTCAGAATTGTGACCTTACAGTGATTTTTGTGATGGGCATGATTGTTCGCTTTTTAATCCTGTTCATCCTGCAATCCCTGTCTGCCGACAGGCAAGCCATCTGAAAATCAAGGTTCAGAACAATTGCGCCCAGAATAGCAGGCCCGACCCCTTTCTACCAGAACCACAAACCTACGCAAATGGGTTAATTTGTTAACAAGGCAACAGGTCGGTTCGTCATCAAAGACCCGTGGATTGAAAAAGGCCGCCTGTTGAACGAAAAACGGAAAACGTTGACTATTTTCGTGGCTTTAACGAACAAAACCATGACCATCCACAAAGAAGGCCGCACATTGCTGCTGGTGTTAGCGGCACTGCTGACCGTATTAAACATCGTCGCATTCCAATATTTGTCCGCTCCGTGGACGTGGATAGTGCTGGCCGTGTCGGTGGTGTTTTTCCTGCTCATTTTGCAGTTTTTCCGCAGCCCGTACCGCACCCTCACCCAAAACACCAAACAAGTAGTGGCCCCCGCCGACGGCAAGGTGGTGGTAATTGAGGAAGTGGTGGAAACCGAGTATTTCAACGCCCCCCGACGGCAGGTGTCCATTTTCATGTCGCCAGTGAACGTCCACATCAACCGCACGCCCATCGAGGGCATGGTCAAGTATTTCAAGTACCATGCAGGCAAATACTTGGTGGCGTGGCACCCCAAGTCGAGTACGGAAAACGAACGTACCACGCTGGTAATCAGAACCGAGAGCGGCGCGGAAATTCTGCTGCGGCAAATCGCCGGGGCATTGGCCAAGCGGATCCGCTGGTACGTGTCGGAAGGGCAGTTGGTGTCGCAGGGACAGGAATTCGGCTTTATCAAGTTCGGCTCGCGGGTGGACGTGTTCCTGCCGCTGGATGCCAAGGTGCTGGTCAACATCGGCGACAAAACCAAAGGCGGCGTAACGGTGTTGGCGGAATTAAAGTCGTAAGTCGTAAGTGGTAAGTCGTAAGATTGAATTTGATGAAAATTGCTTGAAACGCTTTTGTTTTACCGAGGATTAGGAGTTTTGGGCAAAATTGCCCAAAACTCGAAGTAATTATTCTGTGTAGCATATGAAAATGCGAGTTTTTCCAAATGGGGTTTAAACAGAACAATAATACAGCAGCAAAAGAGTTTTTGAATAAAAACTTTAACGCACTGCTTGAAAATGGCATCCCTTTGGCAATCATAGAAGACCATAGAAACTGGCTGTATTTTTTAGATCATGGCCACCATCCAGACATCATTTGGGATATCCGTTCTATTGACAAGCAACAGGCCGAAAACCTGATTCCTCTCATTGAGTCTTTTTATGATGATGCATCCATTCTCTATAATTTGCGGTATTTGGCATTCGGCCCAAAGTAACAAATCGTTTTGAAAGTCGCATACACACAACAGACAAAACCAACTCCCAAAATCCTTGTTTACGAGGAATTTGATGGGCACACTATTTATCGAAAAGGCTACAAAAGCTTTGTTTGTGGAGACAAAACTGTTGAGGAGTTGATCGGAAGGTCGGTGTTGCAATATTTTATCATTGGCTGCGTCATGAAAGCACTGCACAAGTCTCTTCCCGACACCTATTTTGCAGGAAGTGCGCAATTGGGGCTTCGTCTGACGCAAGACACCAACTTCTCACCCGACATAGCCATTTTCCGTGAAGGCGCATTACAAGTCGGATTTCATTCAACCCGATATTCCGACGTACCGCCCAACGTAGTCATTGAAGTGGATATCAAGGCCGATGAGTCAGATTATTTTCGGGACGAGGAAGAGTATTTTCACAAAAAGACCGAACGCCTGCTGCAGTGGGGCGTGGAGCGGGTGATTTGGGTGTTTTCCAACTCGCGCCGCATCCTCGTGGCCGATGTTGAAAAATGGTTTTCAAGCGGACAAGTGACAAAAAGGCCTTTTGGGCGAAATTTGCCTAAAACGTCTTCGACCTCACTTTGTGTTCAGAACAGTGGCTGTATAATGGTGGCGTTTTGGGCGAAAATTGTCAAATCCCGCAACAAGCGGGAACAGCTAAGACAGAAAACAGTAGATAATTACACAAATTGAAAGCTTAGCACAAAAGCGTTTGATAGACTACGGCACATTCTCGGAACGATTAGAGAAACAGACTGCAAACTGGGAATTGACGGTTTCATTTCTGAAAGAGTGGAACCTGTACGAAGAAAGTGCAGAACCGGTGGAATCTTCTGAAATCACGGAGGCGGAAACTCGGCTTGGGGAACTTCCGCAGGCTTTTAAAGAATGGCTCCAGTTGCCTTACAACCCGTTTTTCATCAAGCCTCGTTTGTTTTGGACTTGGCTCGTTTATCCCGATGAGTTGGAAATTTGGCATCCACAAGGAAATCCTGAAAAACAGTTCGTCGTCTTCAAGCAAGAGTACCAACAGTGTTGCGAATGGGCTTTTCGTGCAGAAGACTTGCCTCTTGAAAATCCTCCTGTCTATTGGGGTTTGACCGATGACGATTTCCCGGCGGAGGAATGGCGGAAACAAAACAATACGTTTTCGGATTTCATGCTCCAATTGCTGATTGTTCGCACGGTTACCGGAGCAAAATACTGCGCCGAATCAGACGACAAGAGCCTTTTGCAAAAAATCCCGTCTCTGTATAAAGACATGGGGTTTGCCAGTTGGCTTGAGTATGGCGAGGGTTGCCGTCTGTTCGGCGGCGAAGATGTGATACTGCTGCTCGACAGCAAACCGCCTTGGGGCGATGACAAAATATTGCGATTGGCCGCCCGTTCGCTTGAAGGGCTTCAAAAAGCCAAAGCCGCTTTTGGAATAGAATGGGACTGTTGGAGCATTGACGGCGAACAGCAACCTACGGAAAGGCCTGCGTAATCTACAACGTCATCAGTAAAATCTGACGCATACATAGAAACGTTCAAGGAATTTGGTCAGGCCATTGATTTCAGTCAAGATACTGACCCGAAACAAAACCGGTTCTTTCTTCAAAGACTGTTCAAAAAACTAAGAGACTGGTTGTAGAAACCGAGGCGTTTTGGGCAAAAATTGCTTAAAACGCCGTTTGCCAATACGGCATCGAACAATAGGCAAAAGCAAAAAGCGACAGAACTGAAAAGTCTGTCGCTTTTTGCTTTTGAACAGAAAACCTGTTCATCAACAAGGAACTTCACAGTTCTGTCACGTCGGCTTTGAATGTTTTCACGATGCGCACTTTCGCGCCGCCGTTCTTGGGCACCACCGTGAACGACACCCGCACGCCAACCACGTCGAGCGGCTGGCTGGCTTCCAGCACTTGTCCTCTGTACAGTTTGGCAGCGGGCTGCTGGTCGGCGGGGTCGCGGGCCACTATTTCCTGCCGAATGTCGGTGATGTCGGCATCCTTGGTTACGGCCGGGTTGAAAAGGTAACGCACCGAAGGCACATCCAGCGTATAGCTGTGCGGACGGTCGACGCCAACCGACTTCGTGTACGTCACCACAGGCCGTTTGTCGAGATAAAACACGCCCAGCGTCTCGTTGTACAACGGGCCGGCACCAACAATACCGCTGTGGTCTTGCCCCGATACACCCACTGCTCTTGCAAACAAAAGAGCAGTGGGGCCGATTTGTAGCGAAACGTTCGCATTCCACTTCATCAGGTGCGCCTGCCGCGTGTTAGCTGTGGGTGTGGGCAGTACCCCGTCCAGCAAATCGCCCAGAGCATCGCCGGTAAACAGCGAACCGATTCTTGCCGAAGCATCCGTTCCAAGTGCCGAATACGCCGCGTTGGCATCGTTCGTACCGTTCAGCACAACTTGGGCCGTTCCGTCGAAACCGCTGTTCCACGCATCCACGCGGGCACCCGGCTTTCTCACCGAGAAAGACAGCTTGGGCAGGTTGGTTCCGTTCACTGTCAGCGCATTCAGTTTCGTGGATGCAAACGACCAATTCAAGCCGAACTTTTCGAAGCTCTGCGCGTAGCTGTTCGGGTCGTAGGCAATTTCGTATTCGGAAACGTACCAAGCGTTGGTGGCAATCGGCCTCGGCTCAACGGTTGAGACAAACTCGGAGTTTTTCTCCACGTCAACCACCTGTTGGTCGGCGAAGTTCAGCATCGGCGACGAAGCGGCGTACTGTCCTGATGTTTCCATTGTGTACGACATCACATCGTGCGTTTTGATGTTGTCAATGCCGCCGTCCAAGTAGTAATAGCACCGCAGCAAGCCCCGGTATTTGTTGTAGAGGATGAACAAATTGCCAGCTTGCAACTCGGTATTTGTGAACACATTGTACACCTGCTCCCAACCGTCTTGTTTGCGGTAGTCGTTGCGGATGTCCTCGCTGTACATCCGCGTGGCTTGGTCGCTCCACGGCATGGGTATGGGCTTTTGGCTCGCCGTTACGGGCATGGTTGTCAGGTTTTCCCAATCAAGGAGCCAGTTGAACTTGGTCTTGGAAGGCGGCGTGGGTCGGCTCTGAACCGGCACAATGGTCGGGTTCGCGGCCGATGACACGTCGGTGTTTTCGAGTACGTTAAGCGTGGGTTCGGGGTCTTTGGAACGGCAGTTGACCAAGAACAGTGTGCTGAGAACGCACAGTGCGACAGGGAAAAAAGTCTTCATTCTGGATGGGGTGAGTTAGCTGACTGAATACATGAAAATTTGAAAAAATCAAAACCGGACGAGGCGATTGCCAAAGTTAAGATGATTGCTTGCGGGGAACAACAAGTTCGTTTGCAGAAACGATGATTCTAATCAACTTTTAATGACTGCTCGACTACTTTGCAAACCATATTATGCCCAATTCCTTGAAGCAGAGGATGTTGCCTTTTTCAGCCAGCCAAACGCTGTTTTACCGGGGCCTATGGGATTCAGTCCGACAAGATAAGGTTCTTCAAACAGTAGAAACCGAGGCGTTTTGGGCAAAAATTGCTTAAAACGCTTCCTGCCTTTTACACCACCAATCCGGGCATTTCCAGTCCGTTTACACCCCAACCACCGTATTCATAGACCAAACGCGCCGTGCCGTTGCCTTTGAACGGAACAGGCTCGCCTGCCAAAAACGCCTCGTAGTCAATGGAAAACACAACCGTTGCCGAAGTTTCGTCGAACTCGTTCGACAACAGGTCTAAGCTGTGCAGACGGAAGCCGTCGTAGGCTTGCCGGAATTGCTCGAATTTCTCACTTGCCGCTTCTCTGTCCAGCACCCGGCCATCGGCGGTGACGAATGTCTTCTCGAAGCAGAAATTGTAGAACGCGTCTTTTTCCGGCTCGCGCAGCAGTGCCCGGACGGCATCCTTGGTACGTTCGCGGATGTCGTAGTCGTGGTTGGGGTGGAACTCCTCGTAAATGAAGTGCGTCCTCATGCCTTCCATGCGCAAATCGTCCATTTCGTAAGGAAACAGTTCCTCGGTAACAAAACGGTAGATAACACGCGGCTCGTAGTCGCAGATGATGTCCAATATCACATCGTTCTGCGCCATCAAGTCAAGAATCCTGTCCAGTTCGGCCTCCAACTCATCGGGCGACAGTTCTTCCGACAACTTGTATTCCGGCTTCCCGATTCGTTCGTAAACCGTAATCTTACCCGCGTTTTTGGACATTTCCTCAAAATTCCAAATATGGTCAAGCCACTGGCTTTCCACTTCGGGCGGCAGTTTGCTTTCGGTTTCCGGCGAGAAAGTGGCCCCGTGTTCCAACTCCAATTTGAGTCTTTTCACGGCGTTTTCGGCCCTTTGTTCTTCTTCGGGAGTGAGTTCTTCGTGGCTCATCGCGTTACAATTGTTTTTCCAATATCCTGATAATCCGCTCCAACCCGATTTTGTCCGCCTCGTTGAAGTCGTCGAGCCGGTCGCTGTCCACGTCGAGCACGCCGAAAACCGCGCCGTTTTTGAAAACCGGCACCACAATCTCCGACTTGGAAGCCGACGAGCAGGCGATGTGGCCGGGAAACTGCTCCACGTCAGGCACCAGCACCGTCTGTTGCGTGCGGTAGCAGTGGCCGCACACGCCTTTGTCGAAGTCAATGCGGGTGCAGGCAACAGGCCCTTGGAACGGCCCCAGCACCAACTGGTTGCCTTTGGTCAGGTAGAAGCCGACCCAGAAAAATCCGAAAGCCTGTTTCAGCGCGGCGGCCACGTTAGCCAAGTTGGCGGTCACGTCCGGCTCGTCGGCAACCAACGCTTCTATTTGCGGCAGCAGCGTGTCGTAGATTTCCTTGCGGTCGGTGGTGGCGGGGATGAGCAGGGTTTCCAAGACAATGTTGAATGAATGAATGATTGAATGGCTCAATGGCTGAATGCGGAATTTGGGCAAAGGTAGTGTGGCTGTGTTTGTCGGCCAAGGGAGGTGGTGCGTTTTAGGCAAAAATTGGCTAAAACGGCTTTTGTCTTTGAATCGCGGAGGAAACGGATGACGCGGATTGCACGGATTAGTCTTTGGGCAATCAGACGCGTTAAGTTCGAGACTTATCCGCGAAATTTGCGCCATCCGTTTCCTCCGCGATTCAAAGACAAAAAAAGCGTTCCGACAAGCCTGCCAAGCCAAAGGCATGGTCGGAACGCCCATTCACTCATTCTGTCATTCACTCATTCAAAATTGTTTCTTCGGCATCACAAACGCCATGATGATGTAAATCAGCAGCGGCGAGCCGAAGCCGAAAATAAACGCCACCACGAAGATGACGCGCAGCAACACGGGGTCAATGTTGAAATACTCGCCGAGGCCGCCGCATACGCCGAGGAACACACTGTTGGCAAACGAACGTTTGAGGGTCTTTTCCATGATTCAGTTTTCGGATAGTTGTTTGAGAATTAAGTGGTAAGTCGCAAGTGGTGAGTCGCAAGTGGTGAGTCGCAAGTGGTATATGGAAGTGCCTATTGACCAGTGCTGTTACGCAGCAATTTGTCAAAACCCTTCTTCACTTACCACTTACCACTTGCGACTTACGACTTACCACTAACGACTTGTTACTGGTATTTCCATGATGATTTCCTGCTCGCCAAGGTAACGCTCAATCACAACATTGCCCGGCTTCAAATTTCGTTCGGCGGCAAATTCTTGTAATTGCGTTTTCACCTTGTCGGGCGTGGGGGCCACCATGTAGTGGGCTTTGATTTCGGCCCGCACGGCATCAGTTGATGGGAAAGTCCGCAAAAGGTAACCCGTGGGCAATTGGGTGGTGGTGTCGCGCAGCAGCACGCCCACCCATACGTCAACGCGGCCCGGTTTTTCGCCGGGGTTGTCGTAGTACACGGCGGTCAGCGTACCGGGCAGTTTGCCTGCGGCGTGGAGTTGCTTCGATTCGTCGAACAGGCGCAGCAGGGTGTCGCTGGTGGATTTGCCCCGGAAGGGTTTTCCCGCAATCGCGTACACCGGCAGTCGCGTTTGCGACAGTTCGGGCTTGGCAAAGCCGCCCATGAACACCAATCCGACGGTGCCGAGCAGCAACAGGGCGAT
This sequence comes from Cytophagales bacterium, assembly GCA_025455595.1. Classification (GTDB taxonomy): domain Bacteria; phylum Bacteroidota; class Bacteroidia; order Cytophagales; family 172606-1; genus Xanthocytophaga. Next base: position 8,112 of record JALOMD010000141.1, read on the forward strand.
GACGATAAATCCAAAAGTGCGGGACATAGTTTCGGTGCTTCGTTCTTCGATGCTTCGTGGCGTTGCACGCCACAGATGATGTCTTATGGTCTTATGATACGTTTTGGGCAAAAATTGCCTAAAACGCTTTTACGAAGCATCGGAGCACGAAGCATCGCTATTGTACGATTTGGCTGCTGAGGCGTAGGAGTTCGGTTTCGGCGAGCTTGGCGTTGAAGACCGCGCTGATGAGGCGGCTGCTGGCGGCCACGGCGTTGCGCTGCACGTCTTGCACTTCGAGCAGGGTGGTTACGCCGATTTTATAGCGTTCCAAGGCGATGGTTACGTTTTGCTCGGCCACTTGCAGGTTTTGCCGCTCCAACTCAATGAGTTTCAGGCTGTTGGTATAGTTGGCAAACGTGGTTTCGAGTCCGGCCAGCGTTTGGTTCAACAAGTCTTGGTACTGAAACTCGGCGGTTTCCTGTGCGATGCGGGCATTCTGCACCTGCCGGTTCAGGTTCATACCGTTGAAGATGGGCACCGACACCGTTGCGCCGTAGTTCAGAACCGCGCTGTTGGTCACGTTGGGTACGATGAACGCCCGGCTGTTCTGGTAGTTACGTGTCAGTCCGGCAAATACGTTTACGAGTGGATACCGTTGGGCCTGTACCAGTCTGGCGTTTAGCGAGGCCACGCTGCGGTTGCGTTGGGCCAGCAGCAGGGCCGGGTTCTGCTGACGCACGGCATCGCGGAGTTCTTCCAAACGCAGGTTGGGATTCACCGTCAGGCTGTCGGTCGGGGCGATGTTGCCCGTTGCCGGGCGCACCAGCAGTTGGTTCAGGGCAATGCGGGCCGCCACCACTTGCTGCTCCTGCGTAAGCAAAGCCGACTGGCTGGTGTTGTAGTTCACCTGCGCCGACAAAAACTCCTGCCGCGAGCCGCTGCCCACGTCGTAGCGGTTCTTGGCAAGCCGCAATTGTTCTTGGGCTATTTTCAGGGCGTTTTCCAGCACCACGCGCAGTTGTTCCTGCTGGCTAATGTTGTAGTATGCGTTGGTCACGGCGGCTACGGTGTTCTCAATGGCAACCTCGGTGTTTTCGCGGCCCGCCTCGCGGATTTCCTCCAGCCGCCGGTAGTTTGCCGATACCGCCGCACCGAGGATAGTCCAGTTCAAGTTCACGCC
>JALOMD010000142.1 GCA_025455595.1 Cytophagales bacterium
GCCGCAGGCATGTACAGCCGCAGCAGGCCGTAACAGAACACGCCCAGCATTGCCGACCAGAAAGGCCAAGCCTTGGCAACCACGGTTCGGACGCTGTGGTAATGCCCTTCTTTCCAAATGAAATGACACACCGCTCCGAACCAACCGACCAGGAAGGTGATGCCCCAAATGCCCGTAAGGGACGACAGTTGAATCAATGGCAGCAGGCCGTGTTGCAAATAGGCCCCCGAAGCGATGGAGCCGAAAGGATGAACCCAAGAAAGCAGATAGTCCAGAAAGGTGCCCAACGCCGGGAACAGCAACGTGGCCTTGAAACCCGTGATGTTAGCATACAAAGTATGGTACAGCCAGTACACCCCGCTCGACACGAGGGTCATTGTCAGCATCATGACTATTATGTCGGCAAACAGCGACGGAAGGGTGAGGGCCGCGCTGATCACTCCGCTGGTGAAGCTGGTAAACACGATTGCCCAAAACCCTTTTTTCAGTCCCAAGTAATCCATCGTGCGCAGGTAAAACACCGGGGCCAACCACACCGGCCAGGCCCAACCGAGGTTCATGCTTGTCAGGCCGTCCAGCAAGCCTCCGGCCAGCAGACAAGCCGCAGGCAGGTGCCACTGGCCGGGTTGATGCAGGGGTTCGGTAGGTTTCGCAAGGTTTTTCATAAGCCGTTTGTCTGTAAGAACAGTGTGTCATTGCTGTTTTTTGTCGTGGATTTAGCCTATTGGCGGAAGGTTTTGGCCACGCTTCAGCTTCTATCTTTTTGTGAATGCTTTTACTAAATAAGTTTCAGACGGATCCGTTATGTCATTGTAAGCCTTGTTGTGCCGCCGGGTTGTCAAATGTACATGCGGCTCCACAGCCGAGTCAATGGCTTGGGAGGTGAAGCAGGGCTACGCACCGGTTAAACAGGACTGATGCCAGATGAACAGACACAGAAAAAGCGTATGCAAACGTTTCTGGTCAGGGCATCTATTCAATCCGCTCTTAGTCCTGCCTCGGCTTCTGCTCTGTCCCGGTTCGGCGGCTTTTCATTGTTCGGTTGGCGGATGCTCTGTTACCTTTACCTTGAAAGACAGTTTCTTCTGTAGGCGTTTTGAGCAAAAAACGCCTAAAACGCCAAGCCGACTCGGTTGTTTCATACGGATCAAAATAGTATCTTTCAGAAACCCAAAACCTGCCTTGCTCAGAGCTTCCCGGTTGAAAAGGAGGCAATGCGCCGAGAGGATCAACGTCAAAATGATTCACCACATGAAATCCCTCGTATCCGAACTGAAACCACGGCGGTCATGGCACTTCTGGCACGGCCTTCTGATGCGTGACCGAATAGCCCAGTTGTTTCTGATTCCGTTGATTTACCTGCTGTTCAGGGATGAGGAAAAGCTGAAGGACTGGCAGGGGTCTGCCCGGCTCATCGAGCCGGCAATTTCCATGGGATATATTTTTCTGTTATGGGAAGGCAATCGCTACTATGCGGTTTTGTGGTACAAACGACTGCCGGATTTCTCAACCATTGCCCGGCGGCTGTTCAGCCACGTATTCACCTGTACATGCTTCGTCTTACTGCTTAATCTGGCCCTGGTGGGTTTGTTGCACCTGACCGGATTGTTCCCTGCAATTACTTTCGCAACCCTGAAAAGCAACATCCTCGGTGGTTTGACGATCACTTACTTGGTTATCGCCATTCACGAAGGGATGAATTTTTACAAAGGCTGGAAGGCCAATTTGGAAAGAAGCCAGTCGCTTGCCCGTGAAAAGGCCGAAATGCAACTGGCCCTGGTGGATGCCCAACTGTCGGCGTTGCGTGATCAATTGGATCCGCACTTTCTTTTCAATAGTTTGAACACGCTTTCGTCCTTGATTGACTTGAAAAACGAGAAAGCCATTGCGTATTTGGAGCAACTGGCCGATGTGTACCGGTATGTATTGGAAAACCGGGAAAAACATCTGGTTCCCCTCAGCGAAGAAATCGCATTTGCCAACGCTTACATGAATCTGGTGAAAACCCGTTTCCGTGACGATTTGATATTCGATGTGAAACCGGACAGAATCACAACGGAAGCCTGCCTGCCGCCCTATGCCTTGCAACTGTTGCTTGAGAATGCCATCAAACACAACGCCATTGCCGAGGACAGTCCGCTGCGCATCAAAGTCACCTGCGAGCCGGGTTGTTTGGTGGTGAGCAACAACAGGCAACCCAAAAAAACCTTGGCTTCTTCCACCAGGTTGGGACTATCCAATCTGCAACACCGCTGCCGGCTGACCACCCAAAAACCCTTGGTCATTCTTGAGAGCACTGACGCATTCACCGTGAAAGTGCCGCTGGTGACAAGCCCGTATTCAAAGGTGACAAACGACAATCAATCCGTTGCATCTTATGCGCACCATAATCATTGAAGACGAGTACCCGGCTGCCGAAAGATTGTGCGAGCTAATCCGACTGGTGGCACCGGAAATAACAGTCAGTGCCATTCTTGGCTCGGTGTCTGCCGCCAAAAGCTGGCTCGGCCGGCACCCGGCACCGGATTTGATTTTTTCTGACATCCAACTGTCTGACGGACTGGCTTTTGAAGCGTTGGAAACGGTTGCGGCAAAAACAGCCATTGTCTTTACCACTTCCTACGACCAATACGCCATCCGTGCCTTCAAGCTCAACAGCATGGATTACCTGCTCAAACCCATCAAGCAAACAGACCTGCGAACGGCTCTTGACAAATACAAGACACTGAAGGCCGAGTCTCCGCTTCAGGAGGACATTGCCCGCCTGCAATCCTTGATGGAGGCTTTTCAGCCCGTTCCTGCAAAGCAATACAAAGACCGTTTCCTGGTTCGGCACCAAGAGCGGCTGATTACGGTCGGCTGTCAGGAAATAGCTTATTTCTATACGGCCAATGAAATGGTGATGCTCCAAAAGAAAGACGGCCAACAGTTCCTGATCGAACATTCCATGGAGGAATTGGAAACGCTGCTCGATCCAAAAATTTTTTTCAGACTCAACCGCCAGTTGATTGCCCATTTGGAGGCAATCAAAAAGATTTGCCTTCACTTCAACAAGCGGCTGAAGATTGAAATGACCCCGCCGCTCAAAGAAGAAATAATTGTGAGCAAGGAGAAAACACCTGCTTTCAAACGATGGCTGGAAGGAAAGACGTAGCGGATGCCGTTTTGGGCAAAAATTGCCCAAAACGGCATCCGCCGGACTTGGGGCAGTAATCTTTTATCCTCTGGCCCGAAGCCTCATCGCACCACACATATTTTCGACACCTTCAACCCAAACGGCTGTTCAGTTTTGTCGGCGATGATAAATCAACAAATCCATTCCATCTTGCAAAAATCCTTGCCTCCAAAGCCAAACCCGTTGACACAAAATAGTATCTTTCCAAAGCACGAAACCTCTGTTGCATAGAAACACTGAAAGAACCGTTTCCCACACAGGAATGACAGAACCATTAGAGAAATATCTTACGGATAACCTAAAGGCAACCCCAGCGGAGCTTGCCGAAATAACCCGATTGTTCACCTATCGTCACGTCAATAAAAACGAATTTCTACTCCATGCCGGCGAAATATGCCGCCATACTTTTTTTGTGTTGAAAGGCGGATTGAGAGCTTTTTTTATTGACTAGCAAGGGCAGGAGGCCACCCGCTACATTGCCTTTGAAAACCAGTTTATAACCACGCTCAACAGTTTCATCACCCAAACCCCTGCCAATGAATTCATTCAAGCCACCGAAAAGACCGAACTGCTGTGCGTCACTTACAACGACTTCCGGACGTTGCTGACCACGACCACCGTTTGGAAAGACCTCTACATCAAGCAATTAGAGATTGCCTACACCACCAACCATTGGCGACTGGAGAGTTTTGTAAAAATGAACGCCCGGCAACGCTACGATTATCTGATGCATACAAATCCGCAAGTGGTTCGGCGGCTGTCCAACAAAATTGTCGCCAGCTATTTGGGAATCACCCAGGAAAGCCTGAGCCGACTGAAAGCCCAAAAGTGATTTTTTATCATTTGTCAATGTTTGCGCGAACCGCAGGCTGCACCTTTGCCCCGGTTATCACCCTAAAACACTGACAGATGAGCAACGCACAAAAAAAACCGCCGACCTTCACGGTCTTCATGTTGGTCAAAACCACAACCACTTGGTTGCAATTGAAACCACAGGAGCGATTTGGTTTTCTCGACCAAACCATCCAACCCATTCTCACAAAACACCCAACCGTACACATGCGCTTTTATGACAGCGAAGCCTTTTCAGGAAAAGCATCCGATGTGATTGTCTGGCAAACCGCCGACTTGCATTCCTACCAGCATCTGGTGGAAGAACTTCGGGAAAGCGCGTTCTGGGGAACGTATTTCGATGTGATTGACATCATTCCCGCCATCGAGAATGCGTATGCCGACTATTATCAGGTAAAAGCGTATTGACATGGGAATGGTTGAGACACTCATAAGCAAGGCTTTTCAAACGGCCTTGCTTATGCACAAGCAAAAAATTGCCAGCCATACCTATCATCTGAAATTAAAGCTGGCTTCGGGTTTTGCAAATTATTTGCCGGGGCAGCAGCTTCGGGTTTTTGTAGGATTGGACAACCCGCTGAATGTCAACGACCTGCTTCGCACCTATTCGGTATGGCATTACAATCCGGCAACGCTCGAAGCCGACTTGGCCGTTTGTACTTTCTCCAAAGGCAAGGGAGCGGCATGGGCTGAAAAAATTCAGACAGGGGAAACTGTTTATTTCAGCGGACCCAAAGGCAGGTTTGTTTTTGACCGTTCGGCCGCCGCTTATCTTTTTTTGGGCGACATTTCGGCCTTGGCTCCTTTGTACGAACTGGCAAGACAAGTAGAGCCGGGGCAGTCGTTTCGGGGATTTGTTTATTCGGCTGATGAATCGGATTTTTTTATGGACGGGTTTTCGGGAAATCAATTCAAGTTCATAAAAGCAGTTGATTATCAGAGTTGTACAATCATACAAGAGTTAAACGGATTGCAACTTCCCGCGACAAATACCATTACCTATATTGCCGGTGAAGCGGCTTTCTGTAAAGACCTGCATGACTACTTTCATAAAACGCTGTGCTGGGATGCGAGGCAAATCAAGGCAAAACCGTTTTGGCACTCTAACAAAAAGGGACTGGAATGAAAAAAGCTCGTTTACACAAGGCAGGTTTTGGCCTTGTGTAAAGCGGAACGCCCCGACGACCTGTCCCGATGTGTCGGGAAGGCGGGGACTATTTTCTAAAATTTGTCAGAACAAATGCGTTTTGGGCAAAAATTGCCCAAAACGCATCCGCCGGACTTGGGGCGGAAGAAAATTAGCAAACACATTGAATTGTACAAAGAGAAGCCTCTTTTCGAATCAATCCGCTCAAAAAACAAAAAAACAGCGACTATTTGGTCTATTAAATAGAAGCACTGTTTTTCGGGTAAATACAAAACGGTTAGAGAAGTGTTTTACTTGGGTTGGTGGCAAACCAACGCTGATGGCTGTTTTATTTTTTCTTTTTCCTCCCATGGTTTGAGCCAAGCATCATGGTCTCGTAACCTGCCATGTATTCCAAAAATTCTTTTCTCTCAACATTGTTCAGCATCTTGGGGCCGTTGGGAGAAACACTTTTCATGATAGGGCGGAAATTCTCCTCGCTTTTTGCAAAATAAGCACTGTCTCTGTATCTGGTTATGAGAACCAATTGAAAGTGATTGGTTGAATCAACGACAGTCCTGTGGATTTCAAATCCTGAAATAACCCCTTTTTGCAAAGCCAGTTTCCTGAATTCTTTCCAGTTCTCGTTATAAAAGTACATTGCCTCTTTTTCGTACCGGGCATTCACTTTCACAATGTCAATCGTAGCCATTTCTTGTCCCGATGTCATTTGGATAGGAGACAACAGAAAAGTCATCATCAGTAATAGATTTTTGCTTTGCATTTTCATTTGATTTGGTGTGAAAAGATGCAGGGACAAACGGTTATACATGTGTGTTTCAATTTAGTGGCCGAAAAACATTATTCTGACGGATGCTTTTGTGAGCGATGTCCGGTTTTTCACCGAGGCCTGTGGCATACAGGTCTGTAGCGTGGGTCTGCAACGGCCTGTGTGCCACAGGCCTTGGTGATTGGGTTTTGATGCGACAAAACAATGTTTTTCAAACATTAGTTTATTTCTCAAATTTCACTATTCCACAACAGCCAAAATAGTATCTTTTGAAAAGGCCAAACCCCTATGGTCTGTACATCACTTTTGCTACTTGTTGTGACTTTTCCACCAGTTTTCCACAATTTCAATCAGTCTATCGGGCAGTTTGCCATCGGTTCCGTCGAATGCCTTCTGCGGGTTTTCAAAAACCGACAGGTTGTGATCTGCCTTGGGAATCACCATCAACTCCGCCAAGCCCGGCTGGTTTTGGTTGACCAGTGTGACAATCTTCTCATGGTCGGCCCGGCTCATGATCCAGTCGTACTCGCCGTACAGGGCCAGCACCGGCACTTTCACATTTAACCAGGCTTCCTCGAAGTTCAACGCCTGCACCTGGTGGTAGAATGCCGCCGGACGGCCGTACTGGTGCGCCGGTTGGTCGTACCACAACTCTTTCAGGGCCGGATGTTGCCTGGCCACTTCGCCGGGGGTCATTTTTTCGATGTAGTACTTTTGGTAGAGCGTGGCGTAGCCGCCCATGCGGGCGTTGATTTGCGGCCAGCCGACCCCGGAGAAGGCCATCCGGCGACGCTCCAGTTCCATCATGTGCTCGAACCACGTCACCGTGCAGCCGCCCGTGACCAGGTAGCCCCTGATGTTTTGTCCTTTGCCCAAAACCGCACTCAGCCCGGCCCCCAAACTGACACCGAGCAAGTAGATTCGGTTCGTATCCACGTCGGGTCTTTG
>JALOMD010000143.1 GCA_025455595.1 Cytophagales bacterium
GGCGCGACGGTGATGGCTCTCATGGCCGCCCTCCGTGACGCGATTACGTTTGAAAACGGAGCCGCCAAGCAAACCAACTTCCACGACTACCGCCTAATGCGCCTCAGCGAAACCCCGCCGATTGAGGTACACATCGTTCCCAGCACCGACAAACCCGACGGCGTAGGCGAACCCGGCCTGCCGCCGCTGGCTCCGGCCCTTGCCAACGCCGTCTTCGCCGCCACCGGCAAACGCATCCGCAAACTACCGTTCGACATGGATGCGGTGTAACTCTGGTTGTTAATCGGAAGGAGGGGTTTTGTGTTTTTGGGAGGTACTATTTGCCTGTCTCACATTTCATGTTTTGGGCATTTTTTCCTTGAAACGCCCGACTGTAGGGGCGGGGCTTGCCCCCGACACGTCGGGGCAGGCTCCCGCCCTTGTCACGTGCAGGCTCGGTTTATCACTATCCGAGCCTGTGCTTGAGAGGGCAACCGCAAGGGTTGCCCCTACAGTCGGGCGTTTTAGCCGTTTTTTGCCTAAAACGCCCGACCGCATTAAACCCAATGACTCTGAACGTCGTGGCCTGCCTCAACAGATTCACTGAAAAAAGATACCTGCCTGTGTGACTTTTCCGCAATCTCTGCGACTAATAGGCAAAAAACCGAATCAAATAAGTGAAACGGGAAAAGCTCCAAAAAGAATTTGTTCAACTGATAGCGGCCCAGCAAAAGCTGATTCACAGCGTTTGCTGCCTGTACTATTCGTCTGCCGAAGACAGGAACGACTTGTTTCAAGAAATCGTGTTCCAACTTTGGAAGTCCTATCCAGCTTTCAGGCATCAGTCGAAAGTTTCTACGTGGATTTACCGGATTGCCCTCAATACAGTGTTTAGCAAACTCCGCAAGGAAAAAGCGAAGCCCAGTGGTGAATCCCTCTCGAATGAACATTGGCAGCAAATCCCCGAATCTGGCTCATCCGCTTATGAAGAAGACGTAGAACAGCTTTATCAAGCCATCGGCCGCCTTTCAGAAACGGACAAAGCCATTGTCATGCTCTATCTGGAAGAACATAGCTACGAGGAAATCGCCCGTGTGATGAACATGAGCAAAACGAACATCAGCACGCGCCTCAACCGAATCAAAATCCGTTTGGAAAAATTAATAAAACTACAAAGCGTATGAACCTTGACGAACTGAAGCCGCTTTGGGAAATCCACAAAGAACGCGCCGATGCCCAACCCCACTGGACTGAAGCCGACTTGACAGAACTGCTCCGGCGAACAAACACCCATTCTTACCCGTGGCTGCTCAACTTTTGCATGACTCTATTGCTCATCAGTGCCACAGGTTGCTAATTACATTCCGCTATGTTTTCATTCGTATTTTCGGCTGTTGTGTGGGATGTTTCCCCGGAGATTTTTCATCTGAAAATTTGGGATACCACTGTGTCTGTTGCCTGGTACGGACTTCTGTTCGCCATTAGCTTTATCGTAGGGCAACGCCTGTTGTTTCACATTTTCCGCCGAGAAGGAAAGCCCGCTACTGACGTGGATTTGCTCACTATCTACGCAGTGGTAGCCGCTGTTATTGGAGCCCGCTTGGGGCATTTTGTTTTTTATGAATGGGAAACCCTGCTTACAGACCCTTGGCATTGGTTCAGAACACTGGTTACGCCGCCGTTCCGAGGACTCGCCAGCCACGGGGGCACTGTCGGCATCTTGGTGGCTTTGTACTGGTATGCACGCCAAAAAACGGATCAGTCCTTTTTATGGGTAACAGATCGGGTGGTGATTCCCGTCTCGTTGGGAGCAGCCTTGATCCGGCTGGGCAATCTGTTCAATTCTGAAATCTATGGCAAACCCACGGATTTGCCCTGGGGCTTCCTCTTTGTGCAAGAAACCGACCCTCGTTTGCTGCCCGTGGTGCCCCGCCATCCGACGCAATTGTACGAGGCGTTTTTCTATCTGTTTTTACTGGCATTGACCTTTTCCCTGTGGAAACACAAACGGGAACAACTATCCGAAGGCTTTCTCACCGGCCTGTTTCTCACACTGCTTTTCACCTTCCGCTTTCTGGTCGAGTTCCTCAAAAACGATCAAGCCGCTTTCGAAGCAAGCCTGAGCTTGAACATGGGTCAGATTCTCAGTATTCCGGCGGTGCTGGCGGGTGTCATGCTTTTAATCACCGCCAGACACAACCGTTCGTTCACAAAGCCTCCGCAATCCTCTTTCGGCTCTCTCATTGCGTAATGACCTTACGCATCGCAAGCAGAAGTATCATTTTCATCATGCGGTTGCGTTTTAGGCGAAAAATGCTCAAAACGCAACCGCAAAAACCCGAGCATTTATTCGCCCGGCTCTTGGAAAATCTCGTAAGCAAACGGAGCCTATTGAAAACGCCGAAAAAATTTTTCGGCGTTTTTTTATTACGCCCAAAAACGTCCTTGCCTGTTTTTATAGCCCAAATAGCCGCCGTTAGTTTTGTTTAGTTTTTTTATAAAAAATATTAAACAAAATCAGTTAACTGTTGTCGCTTTTTGGCAAGGTATTTGCCTAATCTCACCTCGAAACGGAAAAAAACAATTTTTTCTACTTCCGTTGCAAAACCAATGGTTCCATCCCAAATCAAGATTCACTCATGAAAGCGTATCATATTTTCGCAGTTGTCGGTGTGGCCGTGTTGTCAAGTTGCACCGTCGTCCGTCAAGGCGAAGTGGGCGTAAAGCGTAACCTCGGTAAAGTCAGTCCCATGCCTTTGTCCGAAGGGCCGCGCGGCTTCAATCCGTTCACCAGCACCATCATCAAGATGCCCACCCGCACCGTCAATTTGGAAGTAAAACTCGATTTGCCGTCCAAAGAAGGCCTCACCATCGGCTCCGACATTTCGATTCTGTACCGCATCAAACCGGCCATGGCACCCGAAATTTTGCAGAAAATAGGGCTGGGCTACGAGGACGAAGTGATTCTGCCCGTGTTCCGTTCGGCGGCGGCTGACATCACCTCCAAGTTCTACGCCAAAGACATGCACTCCGGCGAACGGGCGGCCATTGAAAAGGCCGTGAAAGACCAAATGATGGCTATTTTGGAAAGCCGGGGCTTTGTCATCGAAAACGTGCTGATGAAGAGCATCCGCCTGCCGCAAGGCTTGGCCCAGACCGTCGAGCAGAAACTGCAAGCCGAGCAAGACGCGCAACGCATGGAATTTGTGAAAGAACGCGAGCAGCGTGATGCCGAGCGGCGTGTGATTCAAGCCGAAGGCGAAAAGAACGCGCAAATCATTGCCGCCGAAGGCCGCAAACGCATGATGGAAATCGAGGCCGAAGGCAAGGCCAACGCCATGAAAATCGAAGCGGATGCGCAGATGAAAGCCAACGAGATGATCAACAAAAGCCTGACTCCGGCCGTGCTCAAGTACAAATCCATTGACGCATACCGACAGGTTTCTACGTCGAGCAACGCCAAGCTCGTCATCACCGACGGCAAGACCACGCCGCTGTTGGGAATGCCGGAAAGGGATTGATAAACATACAATGATTTTTGTTTAATCTAACTACAAAATCATTAAACAAAAAATCAATTAACATGAGAGCGTTTTGGGCAAAAATTGCCCAAAACGCTTTTCTTTTGAACCATGATTTTCAAATGATTGATGCGATTGCCGCAAAGCCATGTCAGTCATCCGAATCACACAAAAATCACAGCTGAGTAAATTGCGGCGTTTCAGGCAATTTTTGCCAAAAGCCGTGACTTAACGGGTTTCAACGGTAAACGCCAAACGTTAAACGTTAAACGAAAAAACGTCTGTCGGCGAACCTTGTCGTTTGATGCGGCCCGCCTCCAGCATCACCACCTCGTCGGCCATGCGCGTCACCTCGTCCGCGCTGTGGCTTACCAACATGGTCGTCAGCCCGAAGTACCGGTGCAGCCGCCGGGTTTCGTCCTGCAACTGCCAGCGGGCCACATCGTCCAGCGACGAAAACGGCTCGTCGAGCAGCAACAGGCGCGGCTGGCGAGCCAAGGCGCGGGCCAAAGCCGCCCGCTGCCGCTGCCCGCCCGAAAGCCGGGCGGGCAATCGGTCGGCCAAGGCCGTCAAGCCGCACAGTTCCAGCAGTTCGTCCACTGGTTGGGGTTGCTTGCGGTCAGGCAGCGCGAAAACCAGTTGCTGCCGCACGGTCATGTTCGGAAACAACGCCGCTTCTTGAAACACCACGCCCACGTGCCGTTGCTGCGGCGGCAAGTTCACCCGCTTTGCCGAGTCGTACCAGCAGTGGTCGTCGAACCAGATGCGGCCTTCGTCGGGGGCCGTCAGTCCGGCCAGCATCCGCAGCAGCGTCGTCTTGCCCACCCCCGACGGCCCGTACACGGCCAGCAGCGTGCCCGGCTGTACGCGCAGGGCCACGTCCAGCCATTGCCGGCCTTCGGCGGTGTCCAAGTGTTTGCGGAGGTGGAAGTTGAGCATGGTTTTCAGTTTGCCGTTTTCAGTTTGCCGTTTTGGGCAAAAATTGTCTGAAACGCCTTTTGATTCTGTTTTTCCTGGTAATCCAGTAAATCCTGATTCTGACAATTGCCGTTTTAGTCAATTTTTATCCAAAACGTATTCAACAGAAGCCCATCCGCAGAATACAAAGTCGACACGTTGCAAGTTGTCGTTTTCCAAATCAACATTTTCGGGAATAAGATTGAACGCCACAAGTGTTTCTCGCCTATTCTTAAAATCCTCCATCATTACTTCTTTATCCTTGGTTCGAATCAAGACAAAATCCGCAAGATAAGAGGCCAAATACTTGGCATTGTCAAGCTTAACAATGTACCAATCCGGTTCGTCAGAGACAACCAACCGCTTATACAACATCCCTGTGTTTGGCAGATACTGGTACGCATATTCATTGTTGGTGAAAGGATACATTTGTATGCGTTCATCCAAGACCTTGTCGTAATTCACTTTTCCCTCAGCTTCCTTGAATCGGATTGGAGCCCACTCCCCTTGAACAAGCGAAAATTTACTCAAACTCCCAAACACAAAAACGATGAACAAAAACACCAAAGAGACAGAGCCTGCCAATGTGCTGTTTGCAGCCTCCGGCCCGAACTTAAACCCAAACGCCACGTACTCAAAAAGCAGAATGGTTGTCAGCGAATAGAGCAAATAGTCCTCCATACCCGCTTTTTCTATTGACTTTTTCTTATCAAAAAAACTCGAATGGTTTAAGGCATTGTTTTTAAACGAATTCCAAGCATACGTACCGACAACTAATAACAGCATACTGATGATGCTCAACATTTGCACAGACTCGGCAATTATCCAAAAGTCATAGAAACCATGTGCGGCAGAAGCAATGACAAAGAAAATAAAGAAGTTGAAGTAGGGGTTCCTTCTTCTTTTGTATCTGTTGAGTATGAAGCCATAGGCAATGATGGAAGAGCAAACCATGTGCATAACAGTTGCCGTCAAGGCACGTCCATGTATGCTGTGCAGATTGGAGTCGTCAAAATACGAGATATTTTCAACGAAGGCGAAACCAAGTGCAGACAGAGAAGCGTAACTTATGTAATCAAACGGCTCGTCAACAAAGTCGGCATATTTTAAAATGAGCAAAAGCGGAACCGCCTTGACAAGTTCCTCGACAGAGCCAATAGCAATGACACAATAAAAAAAGTCGTTGAGCAAACGGCCATTCAATTCAAACCCTAAGAACACACTCAGAAAGTCGCTTACTGGCAGGGTGAAAAAACAGGAAATCATCCCCAAAAAAAGAACAAAAATCATGTGCTTCCACTTTTCGGGTTCAAACACGTCTATTCTTCTTATGTAAACAACCCAAACAACCATTACCAAACACGCGGCGACAAATCCCCATACGTTCAGCGAAGAAAACGCATGATGAAGGACATAACGACCGTACTGGACAGGCTGGAAAGTCTTGAAAGACACAAGTCTGGTTATATTGGCGGGGATGTATTTTCCGGCTTCGTCATTCTCTATAATCTTCTTCAACTCCCCTATACGGCTTTGAGCAAACAACAGATTGGCAAGATTGTGATAAGCCCCGCCTACATTGCCTTTGTAATCAATTTCTCGTTTAAAGTAAATCTCCGCTTTCTGGATTGAGTCTAATTGCCGGTAGGCATACCCGATAGAATTGTTAAGATACTTCAACTTTGAATTCCTAACCCGAAGAAACGTTTCGACAGCTTTTTTGTAACGTTTGAAGTTAGTATTTATTAGCCCTTCACCGTAAAGACCAATATCGGCAATATGTTCGTTAGGACTTAGTGCCAAAGAACGATAGAAATTCAGAATCGTACTGTCGTCACGTATTTTGGATTTGTATTTACTAATCCTTTCCACTTCTGGAAGCAAAAAGTGAGTTTCTATGTAACGGTAATGGTTTTCCACATCTGTGCTTAGGCTGTCTTGCAAAACAATCTGATAAAGCGTTTTTTCAGCCAATTTTATTCGGTTCGACTTCAGTTCATGTGCGGCTTTTTCGTGTAACTTGTCAAAAACACGGTCTTTCAGAAAGTTGTTAACGCAGACTGCTGTCACCACAACACTGACAACGACAACCAAAAACGAAAGACGTAATGTGGCAAAAGGCATGAGGTTTCACAGTTAAGTGCTTATTCACAATTAATTTTACCTGTTTTTTACTCAGAACGTCCGACAATCCATTGATAACCAAACTGTTGAATTACTTGACCAAAGACTAACTACTAATGACCAAGTACTTATTTGGAAATGGATTACAAAACGATATTCATCTCGCAAAGAGTTTGTTTTTCGCAAACCGGTTCAGCACCAGCAGCAAGGCGAACGAAATCAGCAGCAGCACCAGCGCATAGCGGTTGGCGGCGGCGTATTTGAGGTCTTCCACCTTGTCGTAGATGGCAATGGATGCCACCCGCGTT
>JALOMD010000144.1 GCA_025455595.1 Cytophagales bacterium
GCAAGACAAAGAAAGTATCAAAAATAGGAGAAAAATGGCCGGTTGGTCTGACGAGTACCTCGCGAATGTTCTCAAGTATTTTTAAATGCGTTTAACCTGCAACGTCACTAAAATTGAGTCATTTACGTTTTTTTTCATTATGAGAGTAGCAGTTTGTTTGTCCGTACTGTCATTGCTGGCAAGTTGCGGTGGCTCCAAGCCAAGCGTGCCCACGGATACCCTTTTCCAAGCGGTGCCATCGGCCACTACCGGCATTGATTTTGCCAACACAGTCGAGAATACAGCCGACTTCCACATATTCAACTACCGCAACTTTTACAACGGCGGCGGTGTGGCCATTGGTGATGTGAATAATGACGGACTGGCCGATGTCTTTGTTACCTCGAATATGGGTGACAACAAATTGTATCTCAACAAAGGCGACTGGAAGTTTCAGGACATTACCGCCAAAGCCGGCGTGGCGGGCAAACGGGCGTGGAGCACGGGCGTGACATTCGCCGATGTGAATGGCGACGGTTGGCTTGACATCTACGTGTGCAACGCAGGCAATCGGCGCGACGATGACCGATCCAACGAGCTGTTCATCAACAACGGCAAGGGGGCTGATGGAACAGTGACTTTCGTGGAACGCGCGACCGAATACGGACTTAATGACAAGGGATTCTCTACACACGCCGCCTTTTTCGACTACGACCGTGACGGCGACTTGGACTGCTACCTGCTCAACAACAGTTTCACCCCCATTGGCATCTTGCGTGATGCCAATCTGCGCAACGAACGCGACCTACTGGGAGGCGACAAGCTGTTTCGCAACGACGGTACGATCTTCACCGACGTAAGCGAAAAGGCGGGCATCTATGGCAGTCTAATCGGCTTCGGGCTGGGCATCACCATCGGCGATGTGAATGAGGACAATTGGCCCGACGTGTACATTTCCAACGACTTCTACGAACGCGACTACCTGTACATCAACAACCGCAACGGCACCTTCACCGAGGCGCTGGAGCAGGGAATGGAGCACATCAGCTTGTCTTCGATGGGAGCTGACATTGCGGACATCAACAACGACGGCCACCTTGACATCTTCGTGACCGACATGCTGCCCGGAAACGACGTACGGCTCAAAACCACCACTACGTTTGAGGACTACAACCGACAACGGCTTGTGCTTGCCAATGATTTTTACTACCAGTTTCAGCGCAACATGCTACACCTGAACAATGGCGATGGCACTTTCAGCGAAGTGGCCGCCTTGGCGGGTGTCCACGCTACCGACTGGAGTTGGGGTGCGTTGCTTTTCGACATGGACAGCGACGGGCTGAAGGACATCTTTGTGGCCAACGGCATAGTGAAAAACCTTACCGACCAGGACTTTGTGAATTTCCTCGGTAGCGAAGAAACCATGCAGCAAGCCTTGATTGACGGCAAGGCCAGCATTCCCGACCTGATTGCCAAAATGCCCGTCGAGCCTATTTCCAACTACGCGTTCAAGAACCAAGGCGGCTTACGTTTTGAGAACAAAGCCACCGATTGGGGCTTGGGAGAGCCGGGCTTCTCCAACGGCTCGGCATACGGCGACTTGGACAACGACGGTGACCTTGACTTGGTGGTGAGCAACATCAATGCACCGCTCGGCGTGTTTCGCAACCAAAGCCGCGAGCGAAACAAAACGCATTTTTTGCGCGTGGCTCTGGATGGGGCCGACAAAAATCGCAATGCCATTGGCACCAAGGTTTGGGTCTATCAATCAGGACGCAAGCAAATGTTGCAACAAATGCCAAACCGGGGGTTTCAATCCTCGGTTGATTTGACATTGGTATTTGGATTGGGCAATAATCCGAAAATAGATTCGGTGACCGTGCTGTGGCCCAACGGCCAAACCCAAACCCTGACCAACGTAGCAGCCGACAAAACAATTACCCTCAAGGCACACGCCGCCGCCCAAAGAGGAGCAAAAGAAGATACTCCATCAGCGGTGGCCTTTCTTGACATTACAGCCCAAACCAACCTTGCGTATGTACATCGCGAAAGCAACTTTGTGGACTACAACCGTGATGTGCTGCTGAAGCAAATGTATTCGACTCAAGGTCCGGCCTTAGCCTTGGGCGATGTGAACGGCGATGGTCTTGAAGACGTGTACTTGGGTGGAGCTGCTGGGCAGTCCAAAACGCTGTTGTTTCAGCAAAAGAACGGAACGTTTTTGCCGCCACCTGCCGCTGTTGATGCGGTTTTTCGAGCCGACTCGGTGTATGAAGATGTGGATGCGGCGTTTTTCGATGCAGACGGCGACAAGGATTTGGACTTGTACGTGGTCACGGGCAGTAACGAATTCGAAAGCGGCAGTCCTGAACAACTCGACCGGTTGTACATCAACAATGGAAAAGGCGGGTTTGTGCGCGATAGCAATTTGCCAAATATTACCGAAAACGGCTCGTGCGTGGCCCCCGGTGATTTCGACCGCGACGGCGACATAGACTTGTTCATTGGTGGCCGTATGGTGCCGGGCAAACATGGGCTTGACGCACCGAGTTTTTTGTATGTGAACAACGGTACCGGCAATTTTAAAAACTACACCAAACGCTACTTGCCCGTCTCCGAACTGGGCATGGTCACTGATGCCGTTTGGCAAGACTTGAACAGCGACCAGTATCCCGAACTCATCGTCGTGGGCGAGTGGATGCCTGTGACTATTTTCGAGAATCAAAAGGGAAAAAGCCTCACCCCCGGCCCATCTCCCCAAGGGGGAGAAAAAAACTCCTCCCCCTTGGGGGGAGGCTGGGAGGGGGCCTCCGGCTGGTGGACGCGCATCCATCCGGCTGACATAGACGGAGACGGCGACACGGATTTTGTCCTTGGCAACTGGGGACTGAACTCTCGCATCAAGGCCGACCCAACGCACCCGGCCGAGTTATACGTTTTTGATTTCGACCAGAACGGAGTAGTGGAGCAGATTATTAACTGCGTGGCCGAGGACGGCAAAAACTATCCGATGGTGCTGAAGCACGATTTGCAGAAACAGATACCCGAACTCAAGAGAAAATTCGTTAAATACACGGACTATGCAGGCAAGCCGATAAACGAAATCTTTGATGCCGAACAACTGAAGACAGCCGTGGTGAAACGCGTGAACAACGCCAACTCCAGTCTGCTCATCAACAACGGTAATTTTGGCTTCACGTTGCAGGCTTTGCCATTGGAGGCACAATTTTCGCCCGTTTTCGGTATCGAAACACTGGACTACAACCAAGACGGAAACCTCGACATTCTACTCACAGGTAATTTCTACGACGTGCTGCCTGAGTTGGGCCGTTACGATGCAAACCACGGGCTGTTGTTGCAGGGCAAGGGTGATGGAGAATTCACGCCCCTGCGTTCGGCGCAGACGGGTTTCCGTACGCAGGGGCAAGTGCGACGCATGGGTATGCTACAGGGAACGGGCGGCCGCCAACTGCTTGTTCTGGCGAAAAACGATGCTCCGGCCCAGTTGTTCGAGGTGCGAAAACCGACCGCGAGTACCAAGACCAAACTCGCCGGTGTCGCGCAAAAATAAGTGCCACTCTGTCGGCTTTTGCCTTGGGCCGAACCGTTCAACATAATAAATAGACGGTTATCCGATTTCGGTTTCAAAACAAACGTGCCTTGTTGTACCTTGGTTACGCAGCCTTTACCCGGCTGAGTGCCGAGTTGATTACTCCCTTCTTGCTTGAACATCCGCACGTTTTGGGCGGTTTCTGCCTGAAACACCGCGTTGCCATGAAGTGCGGATGAAAAATCACGAAATCGACACAGGTGTTCGCAAGAAACCTGCCTGTGCTTGCCGTGATTAAAGATAAGCCGTTTTGGGCAAAAATTGCCCAAAACGGCAATCTATCCTGCCACATACACTCCCAAGAACCGCGTGAAAAAACACTTTTACGTAGCATTGATTTTGTTTCTGGTTGCGGCTAATGCGTACGCCCGCATCGTCATCCAAGGGTATGTGACGGATGCCGAAACCAAAAAGCCCATTGCAGGTGTCAATGTCTATGCCCGCGAGGTGAAGAAAGGCGTTACAACTGACGACAAAGGGTACTATTCCATTGTACTGCCAACCGGAGCCTACACCCTTGTGTTCTCTTCCGTCGGCTACCGCTTTAAGGTTGAAACCGTCAACTCCACGGAAAATGTGCGCATGGACATCGAACTACTGTCGCAGACCAAACAGTTGGAAGAGGTGATTGTGACCGGCAAGACGATTGACCACAACGTGAAAGACGTGCAGATGAGTGCTGTATCGCTGGATTTGCTCAACATAAAAAAAATCCCTGTTGCCTTTGGCGAGCCGGATGTTATCAGGACGTTGACTTTTCAAGCCGGCGTGTCAACGGTGGGGGAGGGGGCAGGCGGCTTCAATGTGCGGGGCGGCCGGGTGGATCAGAATCTGGTTTTGCTGGACGGCGCACCGCTGTTCAATACATCGCATTTGCTGGGTTTTTTCACGAATGTAAACAGCGATGCGATTCGTGAAGCGAATCTGTACAAAGGCAGTTTCTCCGCACAATATGGCGGACGGGTTTCGTCCCTACTGCTCATAGAAACCAAGTCGGGCAACGAGGAAAAGTGGGATTTTGCGGGCGGCGTAAGCCCGTTGAGCAGTCGCTTTTCAGTGGGTGGGCCTGTTGCCAAAAACAAACTCACGGTTTATGCTGGTGGCCGTGCGGCGTATCCCAATTGGCTTATCCGAACCTTCCCTTCCCAAAACGTGCGCAACAGCCGGGCGTTTTTCTACGACTTGAACGGAAAAATCCTTTACCGGATCAACGAACGCAACCAAATCACGCTTACCGGATACCGCAGCTACGACAACTTCAAGTTTCCCGGCGACACACTGTACGGTTGGCAGTCAAACGTAGGCGTTTTTCGTTGGGCCGGTTTCCTGAACAAGAATTTCTCTTGGAACGTCTCCGCGCTGCACAGCGGCTACGCCTACCAAGTCGAGGGTTTGACGGAAAGTTACACATTTCAACTTGCATCTTCCATCAGGCACCGCGAGGTGAAAGCCGACTTTACCTACAAATTCAACGACGCACTGAAACTGGATTTCGGGGCCAACCACATCTGGTACACGCTGCAACTGGGCGACCAAAAACCCGTCGGCGATAATTCAAGCATTATTCCCAGAAAGCTTCAGCCGGAAAATGCCCGTGAGCGGGCCGTCTATGTCAACGGCGAATGGCTGATCTCACCTACATTCACGATACAAGCCGGACTGCGTTATTCCTTGTTTGCGCAAACCGGCCCCAAGTCGCTTGCCATTTATGAAAACGGTGTGCCCCGGTCAGAAGAAACCGTAATAGACACTGTTTTCTACAGTCGGAATGGTCGAATACAGAATTATGGCGGCATAGAGCCAAGGCTTGGCCTGCGGGTCGGTCTTGGTGAGAACAACGCACTCAAACTAAGCTACAACCGGACGCGACAGTATATTCATCTTATCTCGAACACAACAGCCATTACGCCTATTGATTTTTGGAAAATAAGCGACCCTTTCATCAGGCCGCAAATAGCCGACCAGTTTGCAGCGGGTTTCTTCAAGAATTTGAAAGACAACGCGATAGAAACCTCTGTTGAAGTTTTCTATAAAAACATTGACAATTTGATAGAATACAAAGATGGGGCTTCGCTCATTTTGAACCCGATCATTGAAGCCGATTTGCTGAGAGCCACCGGCAGAGCCTACGGCGTGGAACTGAGCATCGCCAAAAACCGAGGCAGGCTGACCGGAAACGTCAATTATACATTTTCCCGCTCGCTTGTGGCCGTACAGACACCTTTCGCCGAAGAAAGAATCAACGCGGGGGCTTATTATCCGTCGAACTTTGACAAGCCGCACATCGTCAATCTGCAAGCCTTGTACGCACTGGGACGGAACTGGACATTCTCAGCCAATTTCGTTTACAGCACTGGGCGGCCCGCCACTTTCCCGGACGGCCTGTACGTGATTGACGAGCGGCCCGCCTTGGGCTTTTCGCGCCGTAACGCCGACCGCATTCCCGACTACCATCGGTTAGACATCTCATTTTCAAAAGACACCCGCCGCAGCCGGGAGCAATCCAAGTACGCAATTGTAACGGTAGGATTCTACAACGTCTATGCGCGGAAGAACCCGTATTCGATTTATTTCGTCCAGAACGTCTGGACACGTTCCTACAGGCTGGCGGTCTTTGGCTCAATAATTCCTTCGGTGACGTACAATTTTCATTTCTGAGGGTTCACAAAGGCCGTGTAGTGTTCATGCCAAAGCGTTTTGGGCAAAAATCGCCCAAAACGCCAAAGCCCAAATAGTCAAGAAAGATGGATAAAACAAAAGTGTTGAGTTTGGTCTGCTTGGCCGTTCTGCTGCTTAACTCCTGCATTGACGAGGTGCAGTTGCCTATCCGCAACGAAACACCCAAACTGGTGGTGGAGGGTATGATCACCAACGAGCCGGGGCCGTACCGGGTGCGGCTGACCTACTCGGGAGAGTTCCTGTCGGCCGGGGAATTGCCGCCCGAGCTTTCGGTCAGCAACGCGGAGGTTTTCATCAGTGACGACGTGGGCAACCGAACCAGACTGCTCTCGTTGCGCAACCCCGGTTTTTACGAAACCACCGATTCGTCGTTTGTTGGGCGGGTGGGCAGATCTTATACGCTTTCAGTACGGCTACCCGACGGACGGCGGTACGTGTCCAAACCGGAAAAGATGCTTCCCGTGCCGCCGATAGACACCGTCTATGCCGAGTTCGTCACCATCAACAACCCGGGCAGAAACTACGCCTACGACATTTACATTGACACCAGGGACGCGCCGAACACCCGCGACTACTACCGCTGGACGGCCTACTCCTACCACCTGCATCGTTC
>JALOMD010000757.1 GCA_025455595.1 Cytophagales bacterium
TGGACAGTGCCATTGTGCTGATGGAACAGGCGTTTGGTAAAGTGAAAAATCTGGGCAAAAAATCGCTGTACTGCTGGGCGTTGTCAAACCTCGGCGATATGTACGGACACGCCAACCGAATCGAGGATTCGTATCAGGCGTATTTGCAAGTGCTGAAAACCGACCCCAGCTATCACTATGCGCTGAAAGGCGTTGCCTGGATTGCGTTTTCGCACGACAAAAACACACCAGAAGCCAAGCGGATTTATACACATTTACTGAATCAAACCCACGCGCCGGATTTGCATCTGAATCTGGCCGAAATAGCTGAATTTGAAGGCAACTTAACAGAGAAAAAGCGGAATACAGACGCTTTTTTGCAGGGAGTTTCCCAACCGAAATACGGCGAGATGTACAACAAATATCTGGTGCATCAATACATAGAGGCCAAAAACAGCGAAGCTGCATTACAAATAGCCCAGCGCGAAACTGAAAACCGCCCCACACCCGAAACGTTTGATTTATTGGCGTGGGTTTATCTGCAACAGGGAAATCCGGCAAGGGCGTTGTCTGTTGCCGAAACAGAAATTGCAAACAGAACCTTTGAACCGGAAGCTTTGTATCATCTGGGGATGATTTATCAGGCGAATAATCAGACACAAAAAGCCGAAAAATATTTGGAAGAAGCTTTGGAAAGCGAATACGAACTCGGGCCTGTTGTGGCAAAAGCCATTCGCCAGGCGTTGCAGAGGTTGTGAGAGTTATTGAGCAAATGAGAAAGAAATGCTTTGCGTTTTCTCTATAGTAACTCTGCGCAATTTCTGTCAGTAAGCGTTTTGAGCATTTTTTGCCCAAAACGCTTACTGACAAAAGACAAGAAATCATTTCCACAGCATAGTATCTTCTTGCAGTGCAAAACCCGGTCTTTAACGTGGACATTAGTGGGTTTTGACTTTCCAAAGGATACTATTTTCAGAACAAAATTGCATTCATCCCGCTTCACTTGTCCAGGGCCGCCACCACGACAAAAGCGGACATCAGTGATTTGAAAGTTTTCATAGTTGTAGAAAAGGTTTTAGAGTGAAACATCAACCCGGTTGTGGCGGATTGCTGTTTCAAAAGTCCGGCACACCCAAACGCGCCGAACAAGTCAGAATGGTTTTGTTTTTTCAGCAACTACCTGATTATCAGAAAAGAAATAATTCTACAATTGGATTAGCAAATCGGCCAATGCCTGTGGATTAGAGAAAAAAGGCGAATGGCTTGTTGCCAACGGGGCGATGCATTGCGTCGGTACGTTTACGGGCTGTTTGCCGAGGTTGGCTTTGGCAAAGGCTACATCTTCCGCCGAGCAATCATGGTAAAGAAACGGTACGGCTTTCTCCACGTCAAGCGCAATCACCGGGCCTTGCATGATAAAGCTGTCGGATAATTTCGGTGTGCCGGGCGTGGGCGGGTCGTACTGGCCGGCCAAGGCAAAAAGCGACTGGCCGTTTTTGGGTAGAAACGCATCCAGGAAAACCAGTTTTTCCACCTTTTGCACACCCAACTGCTCGGCGGCCTGCGCAATGAACATGCCACCCGACGAATGACCGACCAGCGTGACCGGCCCAGTCTGTGCGTTGGCAACGCTGACGATTTTCTGGATGTACGTCTCCAAGGTTACGGTTTCCGGCGGGGTTTTGTCGGCTCCGTGGCTGGGCAGGTCAAGGGCTACCACACGGTGGCCTTGGGCTTCGAGCAGTGGCGTTACTTTTTTCCAGGCCCAGCTTCCGTGCCAGCCTCCGTGAACGAGAACAAATGTGCGAGCGGGCATGGGCGTGTCGTTTTGGCAACCCGCAAGGGCCGCGAGTACAAAAATCAGAAGGATTGTTTTCATCACTTTATCGGGTTTGTTTTCCGACAAAGGTCGCGGCCCTGAAAAATATTTTTGGGTAAAAAAAAGACAATTATACCCGCAAGTTCAGATGCAATCGCCTTCCGTTGAAACCTGTTTGCCACATGCATCAGTCAAGAGTGTTTTGGGCGATTTTTGCCTAAAACGCCCACACAAATCACATGGCAGTGCTTAGTTACTTTTAGCCGTAAATCAGACAGTTGCAAAAAAAATAACGACAGCCGCTCGCCTGTGGCGAGCGGCTGTCGTTAACTATTCAAAAAACAGTCAAGAGACTCGCAAAAGTCCCTTCTAACAAGGAAGGATTTAGGGAGGTGTCAGCGGCAAGACACGCGAATGGCGAAAGATTTAGACAACTTCATTATCGTAATTTCAAAAGCAGTTCAGGTGATTGTCGGTTTTCATTCAACAACTGGTTAGGCGTGACACCCGCGAATTCCTTGAAATCTTTTGCCATGTGATGTACATCCGTGTAGCCAAACCACAAGGCCACACTGAGCCAGTCTGTCTTCGGATTGGCTTCCCGAAACTGGTACGCCCGGTAGTAGCGGGCAATGCGGCTGCACAGTTTTGGCCCAATGCCCATGCGTTCGGTGAATCTGCGGTTAAACTGCCGGACACTCAGGCAACTCTGGTCGGCCAGCCAGTCCAATGAAAAACGGGTCGGGTTTGCCCACAGATACGTCGCCACTTTGTCCAGCGACGACTCGGCACGCTTGGCGCAACTGATTTTACAGAGCAAATACGCATTCACAATCTCAATCATCTGTTCATACGTGGCAGCGTTGGCCAGCCTTTCATTGACCTGCGCGGCCTCACCGCCCACCAGCGATTCAGCGTCAATGCAATGGTTGGTCAGTTCGGTCAAAGGCACGCCAAACAGGCGAAACACCGCCCCCGGTTGAAAAAACACACGAATCATCCGGTACTGTGGGCTGGGATGGAAGTTGAACCGGGAAACCGGCGGGCCGAAAATGGCGTTAGGGGCTAC
>JALOMD010000758.1 GCA_025455595.1 Cytophagales bacterium
GACCCCAGCCACTGGGACGCGCAGGTGCGGCCGCAGTTCCCGGACATTGACGCAGCCTTTGCCGGACACACGCACGGGGCGCAGTTCGGGGTGGAAGTCGGCGGCGTGAAATGGAGTCCGGTGAAGTATGCGTACAAGCAATGGGCCGGACTGTACCAAGAGCCGAATGCGGCGGGCAAAACGCAGTATCTGTACGTAAACCGGGGCTTCGGCTACATCGGCTTTCCGGGCCGGGTGGGCATGCCGCCGGAAATCACGATTTTCGAGCTAAAGCGGCAAGTCGTTTAAGCGTTTGGCGTTTACCGTTCGGCGTTTTGGCTATTTTTTGCCTAAAACGCTGTTGTCTCAGGCTGGCGTCACGCCTCGGCGTGATGCCTATTTTCAGACCGGCGTCCGCTGGTCGCAAACCGACAGGTTTGCAAAAATTGTTGTCAACGGAATTCGCATTGTTGTCAACGGAATTCGCGTATCACAGCGTTTTAAGCAAAAAACGCCCAAAACGCTTCACAGGTCTTCTGATTTTGTCGACACCTGTTTTTGCAAGCTTCGCTTGCGACCAGCGGACGCTGGTCTGTGCTTGGGCACAAGCGGACGCTTGCGCCAGTTTCCGTTCGGCGTTTTGGGCGTTTTTTGCCCAAAACGCTTTTTTGTTTGCGGCCTTTGCGTTGCATTCGTGGACACAAGGCGTGCCTTGTCTCTACATAAAGGATTTTTCCCTTTTGCGTTTTGGGCAAAAAACGATAAATTTCACCGACACTGTTTGCAATCCCTTCCCCCCAACCGGCTCCTGACCAAAGACTTATGACCAACGACTAACTACTCCTTGCCCATGCGTACCCGTCGCGATTTTCTCAGGAACGTGGGAGCCGCTGCCGTGCTGCCTGCGTTCAATCCGTTCAAAGCCGAAGACGTGGCGCTGGCCGCCCGACGCATCGCCCATCTGTCGCCGCAGCAAGCAGCCGCCGACGAAGACTACTGGGCCAGCGTGCAGCAAGCCTACACGGTGTCGAGCAACATCATCAACCTGAACAACGGCGGCGTGAGTCCGCAGCCGCTGGTGGTGCAAGACGCGCTGGACCGCTACACGCGCATGGCCAACGAAGCCCCCACGTACTACATGTGGCGCATCATGGACCAGGGCCGCGAGCCGCTCCGCTACAAACTGGCCGACCTCGCCGGCTGCTCGCCCGACGAATTGGCCGTGAACCGCAACTCGACCGAAGCCTTGGCGACCATCATTTTCGGCCTCACGCTGCGCAAAGGCGACGAGGTGGTGCTGACCAAGCAAGACTACCCGAACATGATTCAGGCGTGGAAGCAACGCGAGATGCGCGACGAAATCAAGCTGAAGTGGGTGAACCTCGACCTGCCCATCGAAAACGACGAGGCGATTGTGCAGAAATTCGTGGAGCAGTTCACGCCGCGCACCAAAGTGGTCTATATCACGCACATGATCAACTGGACGGGCCAAATACTGCCCGTGCGGAAAATTGCCGATGCGGCCCGTGCGCGTGGCTGCGAGGTGATTGTGGACGCGGCGCACACCTTCGCCCACCTCGACTTCAAAATCCCCGACCTCGGTGCCGACTACCTCGGCACCAGCCTGCACAAGTGGCTGTCGGCCCCGTTCGGGTCGGGTTTGTTGTACGTCAAGAAGGACAAAATCAAAAGCCTCTATCCGCTTTTCCCCAACGTTGACCCCAAGACAGACGACATCCGCAAGTTCGAGGTGCTGGGCACCCGGTCGTTTGCCGTGGAGCAGGCCATCGGGCAGAGCATGCAAAGAGGAGCGGCTGCGTTATCTGAAAAACCTGTGGTGCGAACAAGTGCGCAACCTGCCGCGCATCAAACTGAACACGTCGCTAAAACCGGAATTTTCGTGCGCCATCGCCAATTTCAGCGTCGAAGGCCTGGAACCGGCGGCAATAGAGGCGTTTCTGTTCAACAAGTACAAGATTCACACAGTGGCAATCGTGTGGGAAAACATCAAAGGCGTGCGTGTGACACCGCATGTCTATACGCCGCCGAAAGATTTGGACAGATTGGTGGAAGCAATTATGCATCTGTCGAAAAACAAGGTTTTGTGAACTTTCTGTGTACAGAAGTCAGGCAATAATATCAAAATGTCTTGCGTCTTTAGTCTTGAGTAAATAAACTGATTGTCAGCGACTTACCTTTTATCAAATACACAATATCCGCTTTGTTTTAACGTGAATTACGGATAAAGGAAGGATTTGTCATGCGGACGCAGGAGGCATCGGGCCTTGGTTTCCACGCAAGTCCCGGAGATGCGCGTGCCGCAAGCCGGATGCCTCCTGCGTCCGCATGACAACAACGCTCTTTTTTTTGCAAGTTCTTGATAGACAATTGTTTACGCCTCTGTTTATCCATAACTCACGTTAAACTAAGTATCCTAAAAGTCATCTACAAGTCTTCTTTGCATCGCGTTTCGGGTGTTTCTGCCCGAAACGGCCACCTTTTGTCTCGGCGTTCGGCGGATTCCGGTCAGACGCGCAGCGTCAGACCTGCCCTCTTAGGGCGTTTAGGGCAAAAAACGCCCTAAACGCCCTAAATAGAATTTCAGACACTTTCCCAAGCACTGTTTAACAAATTTATACTTAACATCAGTCAGTCATAGCAGAAGATGAGAACCGCCGCATTGACAGTAATCTTCATTTTTTTGATTTCCGCTTGCGCCACAGACAACAAACAAGCATCTATTGCAAACGATACAATCAAACAAAAAGGAACCAAGATTGACACTGTTCACAATCCCGCCGTTTATTTTGAAATTCCCGTAACAAACATGGACAGAGCAATGAAATTCTACGAAGCTGTTTTCGGCTTCGATTTCACCCGCGAAACCATAGACGGCAACGAAATGGCTCTGTTTCCATTTGATGAAAAAGGCTTGGGCATCACCGGGGCGTTGGCAAAAGGCGAAATCTACAAGCCGACCAAAAACGGGACATTGGTGTATTTCCGCACCGACAATATAGACAAAACGCTACGCAAAGCCAACCAAAACGGCGGCAAGACGCTCTATCCGAAAACTTCCATTGGTGCGGCAGGCTTTGTGGCTGAATTCGAGGACAGCGAGGGCAATCGTATTGCGCTGAGTGAGCGAAATAAATAAATAAAGGTGTTGGTGCACTGGTTTTGTGAAGCGTTTTAGGCAAAAGTCGCCCGAAACGCCTGTTTGTCTGAACTGTGATTCTATTGTAATTTTTGTAATGGACATGATTGTCAGCTTTTCAATCCTGTTCATCCTGCAATCCTGTCTGAAAACCATCTCATTTAATCAGCATAGAATCTATCCGTTCTATACGAATTTTCTCCGCGCAATCACTGAAACTATACAAG
>JALOMD010000145.1 GCA_025455595.1 Cytophagales bacterium
CTTCTGCTCCGCTCACTCAAAGAACCTTGCCCCCGCAAACCTCGCGGGGACGGGCGGACTCGCGTCCCCCGGCAACGGCCCCCGCCGTCGCCTGCTTCAATTCACTCTACTGTCCACTTTACCGTGCCTGTCACTTTGCTGTCCGCCTTGCTGCGCCCGCCTCTGGCTGCCCGCAGCCCGGACTTGCTCGCGCCTTTCCCGAAACGGGACGCAAAGGTAGTGTTTCGGCGCGGCCTTGTCAAGCGGAAGGCAGGAAAAATTTTCCGCCTCGCTTCCGCCCTCCCCTCCCCCGACCGCCTTCATCCAAACGGGTCGCAAAAGTATGGCTTTTTCTTTATGATTCCAACTTTTAGAAATATTTTTTAGAAAAAATATTTTTTGTTCTGGGATTTCCAAAAGCAGGGTCACAAAAGTACGGCTTGTAGTTTTTGTACGCAAGTGTAGGCCATTTTTTTTCTTGATTTATAAGCCTTGTTTAGATGGCAATCCGTACAATATCTTGTCTGTCAGTCAGTTTCGTCGTTTTAAAAAGCGGATGCTTCGAGGCGTTTTGAGCAAAAATCCTTTAAAACGCCTTCTATCTGTTCAATAAGTATTCGCTTTGGATCATTCTCCATGCAGTGAAATAAATGTCTGAGAGGTTGTCTGAAATTTCGTTTGAGGATTGCGTCCCGACAAGTCGGGATTGCCCAAAACGCTTTTGTGCTTCCGGTCTTCCCGCAGGGCGGGATGATCGGAAGCACAGGCTCGTCAGGGACTAAAGGCTTGCGTTTTGGACGAAAAATGCCCAAAACGCATTGGGAGAACCGAATTGTAAACAACCTCTGAAAGTCAACACCTTAATGGACATGTTATGCTACAGTCCGAAAAACAATCCTCAATGACAGAAGACCAAAAGCATTGCAACTGTAGATGGCCAGCCCTACCGAACATATCAGTAGTGTTGTTGTGTTCCCAAAGTGCTCGATAAGGCGAGCGATACTTTGCTTGTCCTGTCTCAACCGTATCGTAAACGGTATTGGCAGCGGATTACGTTATTTTAGCATGGAGATTTCGTTTTGATTGGATTCATTTTCAACTACATTCGCCTTTCTACCAAAACACACTAACAGTTATGAAAAAAGTGATTCTTATCCTGCTGGCATTCTTGGTCTTGTTGCTGGGTGCCGCTTTCGTACTACCTATTATATATAAGGATGAAATCAAGGCCAAGCTGGAGCAGGAGATTGCCAAGCAAGTGGATGCCAAGGTTTATTTCGATGCGGATGGCTTCAGTGTAAGTTTGTTCAGACATTTTCCGAACATTACGGCTTCGCTTCGGGATTTCGGCGTGGTGGGTAAAGACGAATTCAGGGGAGATACATTGTTGGCGGTACCGAAGTTTGAGGTCACGGTGGACATTATGAGTGTGATTTCAGGCGATAAAATTAAGGTGAAAGCCGTTGATTTGGAATCGCCGAGGATGCTGGCAAAGGTGTTGAAAACCGGAAAGGCCAACTGGGACATCTACCGGGCCGACACCACTGCCACGACAGCCGACACGGCGCAGTCGGCGGTGTCCGTTGGCATTGACCAGTGGTCGGTGAAGAACGCTACCATTATATATGACGACCGCAGCCTGCCGATGTTTGCCAAGTTGGTGAACCTAAACCACAACGGCAGCGGCGATTTTGAAAAGGATATCTTCGACATGGTGAGCCGCACCACCATTGACTCGCTGACAGTGGTTTATGACGGCGTGGCGTATCTGAGTAAAAAGAAAGTGGACGCTGACATGACGTTAAGCATGAATCTGCCGGAATCGAAGTACACCTTCAAGGAAAACACCGTCAAACTGAACGACTTTGCGTTGGGATTCGATGGATGGTTCGCCATGCCGGACACGAATTACACGATGGATTTGACCTTCAAGAGCAAAGAAAACACGTTCAAGAGCCTGCTTTCGATGGTGCCGGGCGTGTACACGGAAAGTTTCAAGGACTTGCAGGCCGACGGCGACATTGTTTTCGACGGCTACGCAAAAGGCACTTATAATGGCCGGCAAATGCCGGGTTTCGGGCTGAACACGAAAGTCACCAACGGCAGCATGAAATACGCCGCTTTGCCCACCGCTATCCGCAACATCAACGTGGACATGAAAGTGGACAATCCGGACGGGGTGTTGGAAAACATCTTGGTTGACATTCGCAAGTTTCACCTCGATTTGGGCAAAAACCCGGTGGATGGACGCATTCGGCTGAAAGGGCTTTCCAAATACGACATTGATGCCAATGTAAAAGCCCGCGTGAACTTGGCCGAACTGACGCAGATGTTCCCGATTGAAGGTACCACGCTACGCGGTACTTACGCCATTGACGCAACGGCCAAAGGCATTTACGATACATTGACCAAACGGATGCCCGCCGTAACGGCCGCCATGACTCTCGCCAATGGATACGTGAAAACCAGCCAGTTCCCGGCTCCGTTGGAACAAATGAACGTGCAAGCCGCCGTGAACAACAGTACCGGCCAAATGAAAGACACCAAAATCAATGTCAGCGATTTTCGCATGGTGTTGGAAGGTGAGCCGTTTACGGCCAAAGCGTACATCGAAAACCTGGACGACTACACGTGGGACATCAAGGTGAAAGGCGCGGCCGATTTGACCAAAATGACGAAAATCTACCCGATTGAAGGCATGACGCTGACCGGCCGCGTGTTTGCCGACATCGAAACCAAGGGCAAGATGTCGGATGTGGACGCAAAACGTTACGACCGGCTGCCCACCAGCGGCACGGCAAAACTCGCCAACTTTACCTATGCCAGTGCGGGTGTGCCCAATGTGAAAATCACGCAAGCGGACATGGAGTTTTCGCCACAGCAAATCAATGTCAGCCGTTTTGAGGGTTTTTTGGGAAAAAGCGACGTTTCCATGACCGGCTCGGTTTCCAACTACATTGACTACGTGCTGCACGAGAACGCTGTTATCAAAGGCAACATGTCGTTCAGTTCCAATCGGTTCGATGTGAACGAGTGGTTAACGGAAGACCCGAACCAACCCAAGCAGCCCGACGAGCCGCTGACTGTGGTTGAGATTCCGAAGAATATTGACTTCCGCTTGGCTTCGTCCATCAAGGAAGTGTTATACGACAACATGACGCTGCGCGACTTGGCCGGTACGGTATTGGTGCAGCAAGGAACCGTGCGGTTGGAGAACGTGGCGTTCAACACTTTGGGAGGCAACTTTATTGCAAACGGAGCCTACGACTCGCGGGACATAAAGAAGCCGGGCTTCGATTTCGACCTGAAAATCAGCAACTTGTCCATTCCGTCGGCTTACAGTACTTTCAACACCGTGCAGGCCATGATGCCGCTGGCGCAGTTTATGGAAGGCAACGTAAGCACCAATTTCAAATTGAAAGGCCTGCTGAAGCAAGACATGATGCCCGATCTGAGCAGCCTTACGGGTGGCGGTCTGTTACAATTGGTACAAGCCACGCTCAAGGAGTCGCCGGTGACGCAGGGATTGGCGGCAGTAACCAAGCTGAACAACCTGACTCCGGCGCAACTGCGTGACGTGGTGTTGTCGGCCCGCGTCGAAAACGGCCGCATCCAGTATAAGCCGTTCGATGTGAAAATCAAGGATTACACGGCCAACATTTCGGGAAGCAACGGGCTGGACGGCTCACTTGACTACAAGGTGAACCTTGATATCCCGACCGGGCAAGTGGGCACGCAGGTGACTTCGTTCCTGAGTTCGCAGTTGAAAACGCCTATCAATAATGTAGAACGCGTGAAACTTGACTTGGGCGTGGGCGGCGACTTCAAGAAACCGCAAATCAGGATACTGGGCAGCAGCACCGCCGGACAAGTGAAAAACGCCCTGACCGAAAAAGCCAACGCCGAAATTGACAAAGCCAAGGCAAAAGCCGAGGCGGAAGCGCAACGCCTGAAAGCCGAGGCAGAAGCCAAGGCAAAAGCCGAAGCCGACAAACTGAAGGCAGAGGCCGACCGCATAAAAGCCGAAGCCGAAGCAAAAGTGAAAGCCGAGCAAGAACGAATCAAAGCGGAAGCTGAGAAAAAACGGATAGAACTTGAGCAAAAAGCCAAAGACGAAGCCAAGAAACGTTTGCGAAACATACTGGGTAAGCCTGCTCCGAAAGACTCGGCGCAACGTTAGGCGGAACCCTCACGTTTTGTGCGTTTTGAGCAGAAAACGCCCAAAACGCACAAGTTTTTCCCTTTTGCGTTCGTTTTAGACAATTTTTGCCCAAAACGCCGCTGCCTGCTCCAAACAACCCCGCCCTTGGTTTATGAAAACCGATGGCGGGGTTGTTTCCGGCTATTGCGAAAAAGTTAAAAAACCATTCGTTTCACGAAAAGCGTTTTGTTTAACTTTAAAAATAAATGGTTAAACAAAATTTGTTTAAGAATTGTATAAAACAAAGTGAACAAAGTTAAAATTCTTGCTTTTAGCGTAAGTCAAATATCATTTTGGCAACAATAAAGACCGGAAGCCAACTCGAATCGAAACATTTTGTTTAGCAATTATTAAAAATAAGTTACACAAAACTTGTTTATCTCGTCCCCGGTTATTTATATTTGTCTCAACCAAAAGATATTTTTTCACCTAAACTCAATGCCCTATGACTGCGTTAGAGTTCTCTTGTTCCATCGGCAAAGTTGCAAAAGCCTTGAAGCCGTTTGCAATGCGCCTCACCAAGGATGCCGAAGATGCCAACGACCTGTTGCAGGAAACGTTGCTGAAGGCATACACAAACCGTGAAAAATTTGCGGACGGCACCAACTTGAAGGCTTGGTTGTACACCATCATGAAAAACACCTTCATTACCAACTATCAACGGGTAATGCGGAAAAACACTTTCATTGACAGTACGAGCAACCTTCATTACCTGAATTCCAGCAACACAATGACCCAAAACCTCGCTTATTCAACTTTCGCTTTGGAAGACATAAACGATGCGTTGGAGTCGCTGGACGAAGTGTACCGGATGCCTTTCGTGATGTATTTCCGGGGTTTCAAGTACCACGAGATTGCCCAAAAATTGCAAATCCCCATCGGCACGGTCAAAAACCGGATTCACATTGCCCGCAAGGAGTTGAAAGACAGTTTGAAAACCTACGAACACGCCTACTGATTTGTATTCGTTTGTAGATATGAAAAACCGGCCTCTATGCAGGCCGGTTTTTTTTGTGCCGTTTTAGGCAATTTTTGCCCAAAACGGCCAAACGGCCCGCATTTTTTGAAAACTTTCTGGGTTAATCGCAGTTTTACGCTTACATTGGTTCTGTGCTTTTGGGTTGCAAACGATAAGCGGTTAGCGGCAAGCTGAAATGTAAGAAGAGACTATTGACATGGTTTTTTCATTTTTTGCCCAAAACGCCTGCCACTCAAACTAAAGTCCGTGACCCCAAGACTGATTTTTTATCCTCGTATATGAAGAAAAAAGTTGTTGTTATCGGTGCCGGATTCGCGGGCATGGCTGCCGCCACTTGCCTTGCCGACGAAGGGTTTGAAGTCACCGTTCTGGAAAAAAACGATTCGCCGGGCGGCCGGGCACGCGTATTCGAGGCTGAGGGATTCAAATTCGACATGGGGCCGAGTTGGTACTGGATGCCCGATGTGTTCGAGGGATATTTCAAGCGTTTTGGCAAAAAAACGTCCGATTACTACCAACTCGTCCGCCTTGACCCATCGTATTCGGTCGTGTTTTCAGAAAACGAGATGGTTGATTTGCCAGCAGGCATCGAAAACATCGCCAATCTTTTTGAGACATACGAGCCGGGCAGCGGCCAGAAACTGCGTGAATTCCTGCAACAGGCGGCGTACAAATACGAAGTGGGCATGAACAAATTCGTGTGGAAGCCCAGCCTGAGCATCACCGAGTTCCTGAGCCTGCAACTGCTCACCGACCTAATGCGCCTCGACGTGCTGCAGTCGTTCCACGGGCACATCCGCAAGTATTTCCAACATGAGAAAATCCTGAAACTCATGGAGTTTCCGATTCTCTTCCTCGGTGCCATTCCGCAGAACACACCCGCCATGTACAGCCTGATGAACTACGCGGAAATCAGCATGGGCACTTGGTATCCGATGGGCGGCATGCACGAAATTGTGAAAGGCATGGTGCGGCTGGCGGAGGAAAAAGGCGTGAAATTCCGTTACAACGAAAACGTGCAACGCGTGGAGACCACCGACCAAACCGCCCGTCGCGTTCTCACGCAAAACGGCGCGTTCGAAGCCGACGTAGTAGTGGCCGGTGCCGATTATCACCACGTTGAGAACATCATTTTGGGTACCGAAAAGCGAAACTACAACGAAGATTACTGGAAGCGGCGGGTAATGGCCCCGTCGTCGCTGCTGTTTTACTTGGGTGTGAACCAGCCCGTGAACCGGCTGAGGCACCATAATCTGTTCTTCGACGAAGATTTCACGTTGCACGCCCACGAAATCTACACCGAGCCGCAATGGCCCAGCAAGCCGCTGTTCTACGTGTCGGCTCCGTCCAAGACCGACCCCAGCGTGGCCCCGGTCGGCTCGGAAAACCTGTTCGTCCTGATTCCCGTGGCCCCCGACCTGAATGACGACGAGGCGACGCGCGAGAAATACTACCACATGGTGATGGAACGGCTGGAAAAATTCACCGGGCAGCGTATCCGCGAATCGGTGGTGTACAAACGCAGCTACGCCCACCGCGATTTCAAAGCCGACTACAACGCCTACCGGGGCAACGCCTACGGACTGGCCAACACGCTGATGCAGACGGCGTTTCTGAAACCAGCCCTGAAAAACAAGAAAATCAAAAACTGGTACTACACCGGCCAACTCACGGTGCCGGGGCCGGGCGTGCCGCCTTCGCCGCCTTCTTTGATTTCGGGGCAAGTAGTGGCGGCGGAGGTAAAAAAGAAATTCGGGTGAAAGCAAGCAGCAGCAGTTGGCAAGCGAGACAAAAAGCGTTTTGGGCAAAAAACGGCCAAAACACTTTACAGTACGAATAAATTGAAGGCGTCACTGTCTAACGTTTCGTCCGTTTTTTGCCCAAAACGGTAACTGATTCAACCATCCGTCTGGTAATCGCCATTTTTGG
>JALOMD010000146.1 GCA_025455595.1 Cytophagales bacterium
GCGGGAATGCTCAAAACGCATTTGGCAGAAGAAGCGGCGTGCAATGCTGCACGAAGCATCGAAGTACGAAGCATCGAAACTATGAAAAAACTATGAATTTTCCCGTTACAAAGCCTTCGGGCGGGTTTCCGAACTTTGGTTCAAACAAAACAAGAAACAAAAATGGAAACCATGAACGTACAAGAACAAGAACTTTGGACAAGGCTCCAAGGTTTCGGATGGAACGAATCCACGGCCGATTTTTCGTTCACGCAGAGACTGGCACAAGAAAACCGCTGGTCGGTTGGATATGCACAGCGCGTCGTTGACGAATACAAACGATTTCTATTCCTGGCATGCGTGGCAGGCACGCAAGTCACCCCGTCGGATGCGGTGGATCAGGCGTGGCACCTGCATTTGTCTTACACCAAGTCATACTGGCAAGACCTCTGCCGCGACACACTGAACAGGGAAATTCACCACAACCCTACCAACGGTGGAACGCAAGAAACACAGAAATTCAAAGATTGCTACGAAGAGACGCTGCAACTGTACAAAGAAAAGTTCGGCGAATATCCACCCGACGATATCTGGCAACCCACCGCCTTGCGATTTACAGACACCGACTTTGTGCGCGTAAACCGCAGCCGCAACTGGATTTTACAGAAACCGGTGCAATTGTCAAAGAAAACAGCCTTGCTGGGTGTGTCGTTGCTGGTGGTGCCAGCCTCGGCAGGAATGCTACTGGGTATTTTCATTGCCGTTGTTGCATTTGCCATTCTGTTCATTGTGCTGATACGGTCTATGGACGGCACCCGCAGACGCTTGGAACAAGGTGATTACCTGTCGGCGGATGGAGGCGATGGCCTCACTTGGCTCTATACAAGCGGCGGCGGCGATACCGACAGCAGCGGAGACGGCGATAGTGGCGGAGACTCCGGTGGCGACGGCGGCTCCGGTTGTGGGTCTGGGTGCGGAGGGGGCGGTTGTGGCGGCGGGTGCGGAAGCTGATTTTGTAATGATGAGTGATGTTCTATAGCGTTTCAAGCAAAAAACGCTCAAAACGCCAATCGGCTGCTCAAATTGAGCATTGGGCGGAAAAAACGGCTTGGCCAAATAGTTGTCAATTTTCCGGTTGTTTTTGCGCAACTATTGCCCTTAAATTTGCGCATGCCTGACGGGCCTATTGTGTCACCGTTTTGGGCGATTTTCACCTAAAACGCCGGTTACAAAGCCTCGGTCAGTGAAATATTGACAGACCTCTCCCCTACCCTGTTCTTTTCCATGCCGTGGCTGCAATGACAAATGCCCGGTCGCCAGTGGCTTGTCGCCAGTGCGGTTTCATTGCAAACCATTGTTATTGTTGCGTTGTTGAATTTCCTACAAAAAAACATAGACATGAAAAACGCGAATGATCCGAAAGAATACTCTTTTTTTGACGATGTGTACGATGTGGTACGATTGATACCAGTGGGGCGGGTCACTTCCTACGGGGCCATCGCCAAGTACTTGGGCAGCGGACTGAGTGCCCGGATGGTGGGCTGGGCCATGAACGCCGCAGGCACCGCCGAGCCGCCCGTTCCTGCCCACCGCGTAGTGAATAGAGCCGGGCTGCTGAGCGGCAAAGCCTACTTCGGAACGCCCACACGGATGCAGGAGTTGCTGGAAGCGGAAAACATTGAAGTAAACAACGATGTAATTGCGAATTTCAACAAACTGTTTTGGGATCCGGCGGTTGAGCTGCAATAGAAATCCTCTATTCCATGGCAGAGAAACCAACCGCAAATACATTTTTCCGCAAAAACGCCTGAAACGGTTTCTTCTATTGGGAAACGATTTTGGCACTGAGAGCATTGAAAGTAAAATCCTGCACGCCTATCAGTCCATAGACAGTTTCGCCGGGCTGTAGCTGACGGCCAATCAGGTTGTAGGTTCGCAGTTCTTCCATGAATCTCTTGTTGGCAGTGCCCGCAACAGCCATGTTGCCAATCGTGATGCCCGGCCCCAAGGCCAGTCCGATGGGAATTCTACTATTGACGGTCGTTCGTCCGGATGCGTCTGTGCCGTAGAAAACCAGCCGGGTGAATGTCAGCGGGGCGTACAGCAGATAAATGGCCACCCCTTGCTTCAGTTGCTGATGTACATACTCAGGAGCAAGCACCACCACTTCGTTGTTACCATTGTACAGTTTCAAGTCCTGGTTAAACGTAACCGTTCTGTCCCAGTTGTTGGTGATTTTTATAGCCACCACCCGAATTCCCTTTCTGTCTTCTTTTTTGGCGTATTTTTTATTTCCCAGCATCCTAAGCGTGCCGTGCTGATAAGAAAAAGCAATCGGGCCTTCGGTGGAATTGTTGTTGTACGACAACTTTTGCGGCATGATGGGTTTGTAAGTAGAGGCGCAATGGGTGAACAACAAAGGCGCAATTGCCAAGCAAATAAAGAGTAGTCTTTTTCGCATACGTCAATGAAGTTGGTGAAACCGGACGCAATAAAGTAAATTGCGGGCTAATTTCGTTAACGCAATCTGCGTATTTTTTACCTCGACGTTTTTCGCCGAAAAACCCGATTTTGCGCCTCGTTTCACGCCCAGACAATGTCATGTGTAGCACATGGATGCGTTAACTTATTCTGCGTGCTTAATCACTGAAAATGAGTCGGTTACAAGAAGGATACGTTTACAAGGCGATTAGTCGCAGTCTGCCCCGAAGCGGCGTGTTTTGAGCAAAAAACGCCTAAAACGCCACTGTAGTGATCTCATGTGCTGGCTGTCATTTTTTCACAAAGTCTTTACACATAAAAGCTTTTTTCGTCTTGATTATTTCTACTGCTACACTTCTGGCCGCTGGCCTCGTATCCGCATTGGTAAAGCTTGCCAGAAACCAACGCAAAAAATCTCCGAATTTGGCGGAAAACTTACACAAGTCCGTCTTTACATCCCCAGTACCGTCTTCAGTTTCGCATAGCCGTTACGGCTCACCGGAATCTGTTTTCCGGACTGCAACACCGCCGTATAGGTCTCTTTCTGGTACGGATCAATGCGTGTGATTTGCTGCACCTGAACAATGTACGAACGGTGCACCCGCACGAACTGCTGTGCGTCCAGCAAGTTTTCAAAATGCTGCAACGTCTGTGTTTTTAAGAAATCGCCGTAAGCCGTGTGGATTTTCACATAGTCGTCGTCTGCTTCAAGACAGTGGACATCTTGCACAGGAATAATGCGGATGTTGGTTCCGGTCTTCACCACCAACCGGTTGCGTTGCACCGGCGACTGGGCGGCGGTTTCCAGCAATGCGTCTGTAGCCTCGTTTTTTTCCGCAGCACCCGACTGTTCCAACCACTTCTGCACGGCCTTGTCGAAGCGTTCCTTTGGGAACGGTTTCAACAGATAATCCACTGCGTGGGCATCAAACGCCCGGATGGCGTACTCGTCGAACGCGGTGGTGAAAATGACTGCCGGTGGCTGGTTTATCAATTCCAGCATTTCAAACCCGTTGATTTTAGGCATTTGGATGTCCAAGAACACCAAGTCGGGCTGGTGCTGTTGGATGGCCTTGAATCCTTCGAATCCATCGTTGCATTCCTGTACCACTTCTATTTGCGGATGGTCTTGCAAATACTCTATTACAATCAGGCGGGCCAGCGGCTCGTCGTCAATGATTACGGCTCGTTTCATGGTTGCGGAATGCGAATAGTTGTAGTAAACAAAGAATCCTCGGATTTTGTCTGTAGCAAATCGTTGCGGCCAAACAACAGGAACAGCCGACGTTGCACACTGCTCAGTCCGAAACCGGTTCCGTGCCGGGGCGCGGCAGTTTGCGGGTCGAACGGATTCTGTACACTGATTTCCAGCAAGCGATTCTGCAAGCCCGCTTTGACGGAGATGGTAACCGCCTCCGTAGTGTCGTACAGGCCGAACTTGATGGCGTTCTCAACCACGGGCTGTAGAATCAGCGGCGGCAACTGCAGGTTGTCGCAGTTTTCGTCACAGGCAATTTCTGTAGCCAGCCGGTGGCCGAACCGCACTTTTTCTATGGAAAGATACAGTTGCAGGTGATCCAGTTCTTCGGCAAGGCTGATCCACTGCTCGTCTTCCCTTTTGAGCGTGCCACGCAGAAAATCAGACAATTGGTGGATCATCGTGCGGGCCTCGGCGGGCCGCGCACCCACCAAGGCACTGACGGAATTGAGGCTGTTGAACAGAAAATGCGGCTGCAATTGCTGTCTTAGCTTGTACAATTCGGCTTCGCGGGCCAACTTCTCGGCATCAGACTTGCGTCGCTCTTCTTCTATTTTTTCTTGCAGCGACCGCCACAGTGTAATCACGACCGTCATCCATGTAATCAATAAAAACGAGGCACCGAAACGCAACGGCAAGGTTATCCGCAAGAAAAACAGATAATCTGTGTAATCGGCCAGAAAATAAAGAAGCAGATAATACCCGCTTGCCACCGCTGCGGCCGTATAAATCAAGCACCATGCCAGTATCAACGCCTGCCGTTCTTTCTCAGGTCGGTAAAACCGCAGGTTCCAGCCCAGCAACAGCCACGCCAGCAACAGCAATCCGTGCGAGACACCGCCGTCTATGAAAGCAATGCGCCACACAAAGCCCGCATGGAGCAAAGAATAAGTGTGCAAGCTGGCCAGCCCCAGCCAGCCAGCCAAAAACAATCCGCGAATCTTGCGGTCTGACAATGCGGGCAACAGGAACCCGAAGAAATTGTTTTTGTCAGTCAATGGCGTTTTGCTTTGCAGATGATTGTACAGATTCGGTTTCGGCAGGATTGTATTCCTAATCCAAACCGGTACCAATAGGCTTTGATTCGGATAGAGCCGAACCGGCAACCGTTTTTGGCAAAAATCGCCCAAAACGGCAATACCGGAGAATTGTAGTGGTCGAAAAACATTATCAGACCTCGGTGATTGGGTTCGATGCGACAAAATAATGTTTTTCAAACAGTGGTTTCAAGAAGCTGATTTCCAAGGATGAGCAGCAATAGACAATGCCTGCGCTTCAACCTTGCGAATGTACAAATCCGCATCCGGCGGCTCGGTGATTTGATAGTACAATTCCTGTCCGTCTTCCAAGCTGCCGACACACGTCAATTCGGCAACATCGATGAAATTCCATTCCACCCACTGTTGGCGTTGGTTCAGAAAACGACACTGTTCCCTCTCCCCTATCGCCTGTGATTTCAGCAACGCACCAGTCCAGTCGGCGGCCAGCAACAGCCGCAACTGTTCGTCAAACTGCACTTGGTGGTTTCCGTCGCCACACACAATGCGAAACACAAGTTTTGTCACGTACCAGTCCATAGACAAAAAATTAAAATCCGGTTTTCACATTCCAATCAAGGCTGTGTAACGTTCTGCGTTTCAGGCAAATTTTGCCCGAAACACCAATCTGTAAGAGTGAGAGGCTTGCCCCGACGTGGCGGCGCAAGCCCTTACCCTACGAGTCAGGATCAACAGTTTTTTTGGGCATTTTACAACAAAAACAAAAATATCAAACTGTCTCAAAGTGATCACTCACTGCGAAGAATCTAACCATAGGTGTGTATTTCAATGCCACCGAAAATGGCCGTACCATTGACAACCAGTTTCCTATCGTATCTCGGATTCACCTGTCGGCGTTTGTCCTCAACTCCGCCGAAAATGGTCACCACTTCAGACACAACCTCCCAGTTAGAGGGCACAATCAATTTGATACCGCCGAAAATCTGTGTCAATTCCAGTTTGGTGCCGTTTTGAATATCAGCGTTCACGA
This sequence comes from Cytophagales bacterium, assembly GCA_025455595.1. Classification (GTDB taxonomy): domain Bacteria; phylum Bacteroidota; class Bacteroidia; order Cytophagales; family 172606-1; genus Xanthocytophaga. Next base: position 5,747 of record JALOMD010000146.1, read on the forward strand.
GGTTCAATTCGATTCCGCCGAAAATATTCACCATTTCGCCGCCCCTGAAATCCTTGGACAAAATCTGTTTTTTGATAGAACCGAACACCACCACGTCATCCAACTGTTCGCTTTCCGATGTTTCCATTTCAACATCCGGGGTGCTGTATGAAGTATAATTGCTGCGTTGGCTTCGTGAACGCCACAGAGCATTATTGCGCCCCAGCAGTACGAGCAGCCCAATGGCGATGATGGCAACCGGCCACACGTAGCGCAACAGGTGCGCATCGGGGTACATGCGGTGCAACAGAAAGACCGTACCAATAACAACCATTACTATCCAGCCGCTGTCATAACGGAAGCCGTGCCTGGCCCCGACTATCAACCCGATGACAATCAGAATCATGGGCCAACTGAACAGCCATACTGGAAACAGCAAGCCCAGTTGTTTCAACAACAATATTACGCCGATTGTAATGATGATGCCTCCTGCCAGTATTTTGCCCCATTGGGATTGCGAGTAACTAAAGTTGCTTTTCATAGTGTTTTTGTGTTTGTTTTTTTAACGTTGCACCAAAGATATAGCCACCCGGCACGGCGGGCAACAACCTACAGGTAACACACCCGGCAAAGTCGGTGAAAAGCGGAAAATTGTCGGTGAAATACGACAGATTGAAGTACGATTTACGAGGTACGAATTACGAATTTCCAGGTTGCAGGTTCGAAGTTGGAAGGCTGTAGGTTGGCGTTTTGGGCAATTTTTGTTCAAATTGACAATCCGTAACCTTTCGACTCACAACCTGATGCCTTGCATACAATCTGTTGCTTTTCAGATAATTCATCATTACGTGTTCATCATTCAAAATCAGCATTAACCCTACTCCTGTTCCAACCAAAATCACCATACAGTCATGAGTTATGACGTACAATTGTACCGGAGAGAAGTCAAGACAAACCACCAAGCCGCCGGAAACGAAGATTTCTTTGAGGATGAAAACAATCTCGTCCCGTTCACGCCTGAGCAACGCCAGCGTCTGCACAATCGTCTGTTGAACTATGGCTACGTAGTCACCGGTTCGCCTGCGCCCGGCACTACTGAGTTCGCATTCAAAGGCGGCCTCGGCATTACGGT
>JALOMD010000147.1 GCA_025455595.1 Cytophagales bacterium
CCGCCGGATGTGTGACAGGCACGTCGGGGCGGGCAAACGCGAGATTTTCGTTTTGGGCGAAAATTGCTCAAAACGGCAGAGAACCTCACCCCCGGCCCCCTCTCCCAAGGAGAGGGGTGACTTTTCAACCAAACGAGCCTTTCGCTCAACCCTGTTTGGGATAATGAGCCGAGTTCATCCCGAAACACACCCCTCTCCCTTGGGAGAGGGGCCGGGGGGTGAGGCCTCGTTTTGGCGAAATTTGCCCAAAACGCCCAAGCCGATTTTTTTACGCCGAGGCATACCTATTTTCGTGGCGGTAAACGTTGAAGAAAGCAAAACGTTTCAGGCGAATTTTGCCTGGAACGATAAACGCAAAACGATAAACGAAAATGCTTCCCGTCATTGGCCGCCACGACCGCATAGATTTGCCCGACTTCGGTGCGTTTGACATCGCAGCCAAGATAGACACCGGCGCGTACTCGTCGGCGTTGCATTGCTCCGAAATCAAGGTGCGGCGCAAAAACGGCCGTCGGTACATCAGTTTCCGTATTTTGGATTCGCACATACCGGCCGTAGAACACCGCCGGTACGTCACCACCCGTTTCCGGCGAAAGAAGGTGCGCAGTTCCAGCGGCCACGTCGAAGTGCGGTATTTCATCCAAACCCACATTGTGCTGTTCGGGCAGCGCATCCGCGCCGAATTTTCGCTCTCCGACCGCGAAACCATGCGGTTTCCGGTGCTGCTGGGCCGCAAGTTGCTTCGCAACCGTTTTTTGGTGGACGTGGCCCAAAAAGATGTTTCGTATCAGCAGAAGCAACGGCAAGTTGCTGCCGTCATGCATCCGGTTTCGGATTTGCGGAAAGAACCTTCGTAGGGTTCAAAACCCTATGAAGGTTGCGCGGGCGTTTTGGGCAAAAATCACCCAAAACGCCCGTTCAAGCAAAGACTGGCGGTGGCATCGGCACTTAACAATTCCTTCACACAACGTTCATAGGTTTGTCGCGCGTTTTCCGTTACTTTAGTGGTCAGTCGTCAGCAAGTTGACCACTGACGACTGACCACTGACAACTTTTTTATGCGTATCGCCATCTTGTCGCGCAACGCCGACTTGTATTCCACCAAGCGACTGGCACAGGCCGGTCGCCAGCGGGGCCACGATGTGCTGGTGCTGGATCACCTCAAATGCTACACGGTGATTGAACGGGACAACCCGACGGTGTTTTACGAAGGCAAGACCCTGCCGCACATCGACGCAGTGATTCCGCGCATCGGGCATTCGGTCACGCAATACGGCACGGCCATTGTGCGGCAGTTCGAGATGATGCAAGTGTTCAGTGCCGTCAAGTCGCTGGCAATCACGCGTTCACGCGACAAGCTGCGCAGCCTGCAAATCCTCTCCAAAGCCGGGGTGGGCATTCCCAAGACCGCCTTCGCTACCGACCCGTCGGCCATTGATTCCATTTTGTCGCAAGTGGGCGGCGTGCCGGTGGTCATCAAACTGCTTGAAGGGACGCAAGGTGTCGGTGTGATGCTGGCCGAGACGCGCAAGGCGGCCAAGTCTATCATCGAGACTTTTTACGACCTGAAAACGCACATCATGGTGCAGGAGTTTGTGCAAGAAGCCGACGGGGCCGACATCCGGGCGTTTGTGGTGAACGGCAAAGTGGTAGGGGCCATGAAGCGGCAGAGCAAGCTCGGCGACTTCCGCTCGAACCTGCACCGGGGCGGCAAAGGCGAAGCAGTGAAACTGTCCAAAGCCGAAAAGCAAACCGCCGTGGCCGCCGCCGAGGCAATGGGCCTCAACGTGGCCGGCGTGGACATGCTGCCCTCGCACCGGGGGCCGTTGGTAATCGAAGTGAACTCGTCGCCCGGGCTGGAGGGCATCGAAGCAGCCACCGGCATTGACATCGCAGACAAGATTGTACAATACGTAGAAAAGAACGTTCGTACCAACAAAAAGGACAAAATCGGCGTATAAAGGATCGAAGCTGCTTCTGATTCCCAGTCTGTCCAGTAGCGTTTTGGGCAAAAATTGCCCAAAACGCTGACAAGAAAAACACAAGCAACCTGTTGAGTTTCAAAATGTCGGTTATCAGGCGAGAGCCGCCACAAGCCGGCATCCGGTCATTCCTCACACCTCACGGTCAAGCAGGCGGCGCACCTGCCACATTTTCTGGATGTTTTCGGCAGCCACCGTGGTTTTGCCGAAACGCGGATTGTCGGCATGCAACACCAGTTTGCCGTTTTCTTCAATCGTGTTTTCAATGATGCGGCCCACCGTCATGTGGTCGGGCGGATAGGCTGCCACGTACAGGCCGCTGCTCATCATGGCCCAGTCGGCTTCGGCCACGGGAGTCACCAGCACTACGTCGTCGTGCCGCAAGGTGGGTTCCATGTTATCGCCCCGGACGCGCATCACTTCCGGCTCGGTGTACAGTTTGGCGAGTTTGGAAAGCACCGGGTAGTTCTCGCCCTTGGTGCCGCGGCCGGAGCTGGCCAGCAGCGAGGCCGTGTTTACGCCGAGGGTGCGTAGAGGCAACCGCACGTAACCGTCGTTTTCGGCGGGGGCTTCGGCCGCTTGCGAGCGGCGCAACATGCCGCCGTTGCCGGTAAGCAACCAGTTCAGGTTTACGTCGAGTTGATCCGAAACCTTTACGAAAATACCGTTGCGGGGGTTTTTACTTACGCCTTTGATAATGTCGGCGATGCCTTGTCCGCTGATGCCGGCGATTTGGCCCAGTTTGCGGTTAGACAGGTGGAAGTGTTTCTTGACGGCTTCGAGCCGTTCTCCAATAGTGTTTTTCATTAGGAGTGTTTAAGCGTACGAAGGCTTGAATTAGGGTGAACGAAAGTTGAAGAGAAGTAAAGAGTTGCCGATGAAAAGCCGCAGTCTCAGGCTTTGGCAAAAAAAAATTTGGTACGGTTGTTGACCTTACCGAAAAATCGCCACTAATATCATTCTTAGTCATTCAGGATGCGGTGACTAACTGATGCATGGAACAAATCGGCGGAAACAACAACTGCCCCAAACCTAACATTACGTTCTCATATATGCAAATGCGATACGCCAAAATACTCCAATGGAACATCTTAAAACGCATACAAAACCTGCCTGCCGAGCAGATTGGGCTGGTACGTCGTATGGTGATGCATACCTGCGGATGCACGCAAAGTAAATATTACAGAGTGATGCAGGAAAGAGACAATGATGTACACGTCCTGATTGCACTGGCCAAGGTGCTGCGCTGCAAGGTGGACGATGTGCTGAATCCGGCTTTTGAGTTCAAAGACCCGCAACTGAACGCCAAGCAAGTGGCGCGAATCACGGCAGTGGAAACACACAAGAGGAAGCCGGAGGGCGGAAGCCGGCAAGCCAAAAACGGCAAACCGACGGGGCAAAAACAAAAAAAGCAGGCCGACGGCCTGCTGACGGGGGAGGAAGATGGGGTTCGAACCCACGACCCCCAGAACCACAATCTGGTGCTCTAACCAACTGAGCTACATCCTCCGTGTAATTGGGGGTTGCAAAAGTAAGACAAAACTCCGGTTTTCGCAAAAACACGGTTCGCATTTTTTTTAAGCCTCATCCCAACCCCTCCCCGACAAGTCGGGGCAGGCGTCCCGAAGAGAGGGGCTTTTTTGTCCGAACCTTGATTCGCAGGATTAAGGTTCGGGCAAAACCGCTTTGGGCGAAAATTGCCCGAAACGCAACAGAAACCCTTTTTTGTTCTTCGCTTCAGGGCTTTTTGGGAACGACCAGCGTTTCGGCGGCATGCCAGGAAACGTCCACAAAAACGTTGTCCAAATGGTCGAAATCCTTGTCAGTAGTCACCAGCCTCAGTTGGTGGAAACTCGCCGTAGCCGCTATCCACAAATCGTTTTTACCCATGTTGCGGGGCGTGGCAAAAGAGCCTTTCAGGCTTGGGTGCTTCAATTGGCTGAAAGCATCAATCTCCACGTAACGATTAATGATATTTTCGTCGGAGATGTCAAGTATGTATAGTCGGGAAAGGGCTGCGTCTAACGCCGCGTTATTTTTGGCACCCCAAGCGTTGCGGAGGGCGATGGACTTGATTTCGGCAACGGTGACCTCGCAGATAGATTCGTCGTCGGAATGGGGATTGAGAATACGGCGAACAGTACCCGTCCTGTCGCGTACGATGAGGAGCAGGGCGTTGGTATCATACAGAAGAGCCATGCGGACGGAGAGAGCCTACGGTCAGGCTTTCAGGCTTTTCAACGCCTCTAATGTCTGTTTCTCGGTCAGACTCACCGCACCGGATATTTCGTCTGAAAAAACGCCCTTTAGGTTGTTTTTCTTCAGGTAGGCACTCAGCCCACCGGCCTTCTTGACCTCCGTGGAGGAAAGGAAACGCAGTTTGTTCTTCATTTTCAAGTGTTTTGGTCTGTGCAAATATAACAAAAAGCAACGGCATTCAGTGCGGTGTAACGACACGGCGTTTTGGGCATTTTTTGCCCAAAACGCCAAGCTTCTCGCTGCTCACCTGTCAAACACCAACCGCTGGCCCAATTGGCTTTCGTCCAAGGTGCCGTTGCGGTAGGCCAAGTGGCCCGACACAAACGTGTGCGTCACCGTTGACCGCAGCGTACGGCCTTCCAGCGGCGACCAACCGCATTTGTACAGGATGTTTTCCTTCGACACCGTGTACGGTCGGTTCGCGTCCACCAGCACCAAGTCGGCGTAGTAGCCTTCGCGCAGGTAGCCGCGTTCTGCCACGCGGAAACAATCGGCGGGGGCGTGAGACATTTTCTGCACAATTTGCTCCAAACGGAGGCGGCCGTCGTGCCACGCCTCCAGCATCATCAACAGCGAATGCTGCACCAGCGGCACACCCGCCGGGGCCTTCCAGTAATCCTGCGATTTCTCGTCCCACGTGTGCGGCGCGTGGTCGGTGGCGATGATGTCGAGTCGGTCGTCGAGCAGGGCTTGCCACAAGGCGGCGCGGTGGTGAGGGGCCTTGATGGCCGGGTTGCACTTGATTTGGTTGCCCAGCGTGGCGTAGTCGTCGGCAGAAAACCACAGGTGATGCACGCACACCTCGGAGGTGATGCGTTTGTCGCGCAGCGGCACGGTGTTGTCGAACAGTTCCAGTTCGTCGGCCGTGGAAAGGTGCAAGATGTGCAGCCGCGTGCCGTATTGCTTGGCCAGCGACACGGCCAGCGACGATGACTTGAGGCAGGCTTCCTCGTTGCGGATTTGCGGGTGCAAGGCGGCCGTGGCTTGGTCGCCGTACTGTTGGCGGAACAGCTCGGTGCGTTGCCGCACGGTGGGTTCGTCTTCGCAGTGCGTGGCAATCAGCGTGGGGCAGTCGCGGAACACGGCGGCCAGCACTTTTTCGTCGTCCACGAGCATGTGGCCCGTTGAGGAACCCATGAAAATCTTCACGCCACACACGTTTTTGGGGTCGGTTTTCAGGATTTCCTCCAAGTTGTCGTTCGAGGTGCCCATGAAAAACGAGTAGTTGCCCAACGACGTGCGGTCGGCGATTTCGTATTTGTCGGCCAGCAGGGCTTGGGTGAGGGCGTTGGGCACGGTGTTGGGCATTTCCATGAACGACGTGGTGCCGCCCGCCACGGCGGCGCGGCTTTCGGTGTAGATGTTGGCCTTGTGCGTGAGGCCCGGCTCGCGGAAATGCACTTGGTCGTCAATCACGCCGGGCAGCAGGTATTGGCCGGCGGCATCAATCACTTCGTCGGCAATTTGCGCCGACAAATCCTTGCCGATTTTTTCAATACGACCGTTCTTTATGTAGAGGTCGTTCTCAGAAATGGCTCCTTCGTTTACAGTCAGGGCGTTGACAATCAGGTATGTTTTCATGTGAGAAGTCGTAAGTGGTCAGTCGTCAGTGGCGTTTTGGGCAAAATTTGCTCAAAACGGCGGCAATTTAAAAAAAAGCCCCGACAGGTGTTAGAAACCTACCGGGGCTGAACGGCTGTTTGTTGTGTCTGATGGCGTTTTATACTAAAAAGTCATGAGTCTTGCGTCTTTAGTCTTGCGTAAATACATTGACTGTCAGTTGATGAATGACTTGTAAGTACGCAATCTTAGGCTTGTTTTAGTATTAAGCAAAAATTGCCCAAAACGGCAAAGTCCCATAGGGACGACCTGTCTGTAGAAACCGAGACACGACCAACCAAAAGCTCCGTAGGAGCGGCCTTGACGTTGTAGTGTCAACCGGGCCGCTCCTACGGAGCTTTTTTCTCTGGTTTTTCTGTATTTCTACAGACGGTTCGCCCCTGCGGGGCTTTCACGACAGGCGTTTTGAGCAAATTTTGCCCAAAACGCCTGTGTTTTTCTTTTCTCCTCCCCTTGGGGGCGACCAAAACGAGAGTTTTGGGGCGAGCCTGTGCGGCCGGGTGGGGGCCTTAGTTCAGGCTTGACAACGCCTGTTGCACAGCCGTGAAATCGGGAACTTCGCCCGCGTTTTCGAGTACTTCGGCGTACTGCACAGTGCCGTTTTTGTCAATCACGAAAGCCGACCGTTTGGAAACGCCTTTCAGCCCGAACACGAAATTCTCGTACATGGAGCCGTATGCGGCCGAGGCTTCTTTGTTGAAGTCGGACAGCAGCGGGAAGTTGAGGTTTTGCTCCTGCTTGAACTTGTCCAACGTAAACGGCGAGTCCACGGAGATGGCCACCACGTCGGCGTTCATTTTGTTGTAGTCGCCGAGGGTGTCGCGCATGGAGCAGAGTTCGGTGGTGCAGACGCTGGTGAAGGCCATCGGGAAAAACAGCACGACGAGGTTTTTGCCTTTGTAGTCGTCCAGCGAAACTTCTTTCTTGTCGGAACTGACGAGTTTGAACGCGGGGGCTTTGTCGCCTTTTTGCAATGCCATAAAAAATCGGGGTTTAGGGTTTACGGGTTGTCTGTTTAGCAAAACGAATATCGGCGGGCTTTGTTTGGAATACTGTACAAAAACGCCCAAAACGCAGGCGGCGTTTTGGGCGTTTTTCAAAAAATTACTGAAAACGCAGCATGGCAACCAAATCCTTGAAATACCTTGGCGACCATATTTTTATCCTTGTGTCGTCTGGAATGAACCGGAC
>JALOMD010000148.1 GCA_025455595.1 Cytophagales bacterium
GTTTGGCAAAGGTGAAAACCCAGCCTAAAACCGTGAAAAAGAGAGGTGATATGTAGTGAATCGTCCGCCTACGGGCGGATAATGATTGTAGCGGCAATGGTGATTGCCGTAAAAGAAATGCCAACGGGGGAGGAAGCCATGACAGCTTGGTTTTTCATGTGGCAACGTTACGAAATCAAGTTTTAATATTCAAACAAATGCCAATGTAAAATTTGGCTTCCGATGCTTCAGGAGAAATGGTATCTTCAAAAAGGCCAAAGTTTCCCTGTCCCGCATGGTTTTTGCTTTCGCCATTGCGTACCAAGATTCCTACTCACTTGCAAGTTGACAAGATTTCCGAGAATGAGCTTCAGATTTTTCCGTCCGACAAATCTGCGTTCAGTTTGCTTTCTTTTCTGGATTCTACGGAAACCTACGGCGGTCAGGAACAACTGCGCAAGTTGTTGTCAAGGCCGTTGTCAGATGCCGCGCAAATTGCCGAACGTCAGGAGTTGCTTCGGTTCTTGATGATTCATTCAGAAAAATGGCAACTCCCGGCGACGGGCAAGGAAGTTTTCACGTTGGAAAGGTATCTGAATTCAAACGTGGCTTCTGTCCGAACATCCAGCACCATTGACTCTTTTTTGTACGGCCATTGGTACCGAATCAGGCATCGTTCACATTTTGCTCATTTTACAGAAGGCATACAGGAAATCAAGGATTTTATAGGACAATTCGCAGCGTTGTTTGATGAGAATAGCACAGAGCCAATACCTGTATTGCTTCAAGAGTTGGCAACCCGTTTTCAGGTCGTCTTAACAGAGATGGAGGATAAGAAAATAACGTTCGCCAAAGGGAAATTGCTGTTTAAAAACACAATCCAGTACGATTATTTTTTCAGGGCCAATATTTTCGGACGCAGCATTACGCAACGGTTGTTAACGCTCTATTATGAATTAGAAGCTTATCTTTCGCTTGCCCAAGCGATGAAAACGCATAACCTTGTTTTTCCGGTGTTCACCAACACTTCCCAACCGGAAATTTACATAGAACGACTGTATCATCCGGCAGTAGCCAATCCGGTTGCAAATGATGTTCATTTTGATGCCGACAAACGTTTTCTATTTCTCACCGGCCCCAACATGGCGGGCAAAACCACCTTTCTGAAAGCCGTTGGACTGGCGGTTTACATGGCTCACGTAGGGTTGGGCGTGTCGGCGCAAGCCATGCAATTGTCGGTGCATCATCGCCTGTTTGTGAATCTGACCAATGAAGACAATCTGTTGCGTGGCGAAAGTTTCTTTAACAACGAGGTGAAGCGAGTGGTTGAGGCAGCACAGTACATTCATCAAGGCAGACCTTGTTTGTTGATTTTTGACGAAATGTTCAAAGGCACCAATGTAAAAGATGCAATGGATTGCTCGCAACTGGTTATTGAAAAAATAAGCTGCCGTCGTAATGCTAACGCTATTTTTTCGTCGCATTTCTATGAATTAGCTTTAGTCATTTCCTGTTTGCCGGCAGTTTTCCTGCAATATTTCGCTGCCGATCTTACCGCTGCCGAACCTCGTTTCACCTATCAACTCAAACCGGGTGTGTCAGATGTTCGGATGGGTTTGTTGCTCTTGAAGCAAAGCGGTATAGAACAATTGCTGTAAGGCGGGATTTTCGATCCTGATCGGCTCACCAACCACGGCCACGCCTCGAACCAATGAGGACAGGTCTTCGGCTTGGCAGGATTGGCGTGGTCGGTACAGGCGGCCGCCACAGCAGCGTTTTGAGCAAAAATTGCCCAAAACGCCAGCGGCGGAGTGAAAGCCCCGTAGGGGGCGAACCGTCTGTAGAAAACACGAATAGCGATAGCGAAAAGCTCCGTAGGAGCGGTCCTGACGTTGTGTTGTCAATCGGGCCGCTCCTACGGAGCTTTTTCTGTGATTTTTCTGTATTTCTACAGACGGGTCGCCCCTGACGGGGCTTTGTCGTTTTAGGCAATTTTTGCTTAAAACGAGATTGTTAGGGCGGCTGTGCTGCCGTGCGTCCCGACTGGTCGGGATTACCCAAAACGCCTTTCATTCTCCGCCGACTGCCACTGCTCCTGCCTACTTTTTTCTGCTCTCCGGCCTGAATCAGTTCGCCACTTCCGACAGGAACTTGATGCGCATCAGGCGCAGTTCTTCCTCCGTGTATTCGTCGCCGAGTTCGGACACGGCCACTTTCATGCTGTCGGTTTCGGCGGTCAGGAAATAGTCCCAGACTTCGGCTTGGCGGTCTTCGTCGAGCATCTGGTCAATGTAGTAATCCAAGTTGAGGCGCGTGCCGGAATAGCAGATGTGTTCGATTTCCTCGATCAAGTCGGTCATGGTCAAGTCCTTGGACTCGGCGATTTCGTCGAGATTGATCTTGCGGTCTATCTGCTGGATGATGAAAATCTTGGTTTTCGACTTGTTGGCCATCGACTTGATGAGCACGTCCGAGTCGGTTTCGATGTCGTTTTCGGCTACGTACTTGGCAATCAGTTCCAAGAACGGCTTGCCGAACTTGGCTACCTTGCCCGCCCCCACGCCGTTGATCTGGGCCAGTTCCTCTTTGGTGGTAGGATAGGTGGTGGCCATTTCCTCCAGCGACGGGTCTTGGAAAATCACGTAGGGCGGCAGGTTTCTCTCCTTTGCCACCTTCTTGCGCAAGGCTTTCAGCAACTCGAACAGAGCCTCGTCGGCGGCACGCGGGGCCGACGGGTTGTTGTTCAGGTCGCTGTCGTCGTCGTCGCTTTCCTCGTCGGCATTCGAGTAGTCGTGGTCTTTGGTGAGCGTCACCGGATAGGCGTTGTCCACAAAGTGCAGCCCTTTAGCCGTGGCCCGCACGATGCCAAGGTTGTCAACGTCTTTTTCGAGGAAATTATAGACCGTGATCTGTCGGTAGAGCGATGTCCAGTAAGCCACGTCTTTTTCGGCTCCGGCTCCGAAAATCTTGAGCCGGTCGTGGCCGTAGCTCATCACGTAGTCGTTTTTCACGCCGCGCAGCACGTCCACCAAGTGCGCCACGCCAAACCGTTGGTCGGTCTGCGACACGGCTTGGACGGCCAGCACGATGTCGTCTTGGGCCTCGAACTTCTCGCGGGGTTTCAGGCAGTTGTCGCAGAAGCCGCAGTCGTGGTCAAGCTGCTCGCCGAAATAGTGCAGCAACTGGCGGCGGCGGCACACCGACGACTCGGCGTAGGCCACCATTTCCTGCAACAGGTGCTTGGCGTTGTCGCGTTCGGTGACGGGCTTGTCCTTGTTGAATTTCTCTAATTTGAGGATGTCGTTGTAGCTGTAGAACATCACGCAGTTGCCTTCCAGCCCGTCGCGACCCGACCGGCCGGTTTCTTGGTAATAGCCTTCCAGCGACTTGGGTGCGTCGTAGTGAATCACGAAACGCACGTCGGGCTTGTCAATGCCCATGCCAAAAGCAATGGTGGCCACCACCACGTCCACTTCTTCATTCAGAAACGCGTCTTGGTTGGCCATGCGCACCGAGGCATCCAGGCCGGCGTGGTAGGGCAACGCCTTGATGTCGTTGACGTTGAGCAGTTCGGCAATTTCCTCCACTTTCTTACGGCTCAGGCAATAAATGATGCCCGACTTGCCCTTGTGGTTTTTGATGTACTTGATGAGTTGCTTTTTGGCATCCACCTTGGGCCGCACTTCGTAGTAGAGGTTTTGGCGGTTGAACGACGTTTTGAACAATTCCGCGTCGTCCATGTCCAGGTTTTTCTGGATGTCAACCTGTACCTTGGGCGTAGCCGTGGCCGTGAGGGCGATGATGGGCAGGTGCTTGCCGAGGTTTTCGAGGATGCCGCGAATCTTGCGGTATTCGGGGCGGAAATCGTGGCCCCATTCGGAGATGCAGTGCGCCTCGTCAACGGCCACGAACGAGATGTTGGCCTTCCGCAGCAGTTCCACGTTCTCTTCCTTGGTCAACGACTCCGGTGCCACGTACAGCAGCCGCACTTGGCCGTTCAACACGTCTCGCTTCACTTTCGTGATTTCGGCCTTGCTCAGCGTCGAGTTCAGGAACTGGGCGTTGATGCCCACGGCGTTGAGTTGGTCCACTTGGTTTTTCATCAACGCAATCAGCGGCGAAATCACCACCGCCGCACCCGGCATCACGATGGCGGGCAACTGGTAGCACAGCGACTTGCCCGCGCCGGTGGGCATGATCACAAAGGTGTTGCGGCCAGCCAGTATGCTCTGGATGATTTCCTCTTGCGTGCCGCGAAAACTGCCGTAGCCAAAAACTTCTTTGAGGGTTTCTTTCAGTTGTGATAACTCTTCCGTCAACATTGTCGGTATAATATAAAAGTACGATTTACGAAGTACGAGGTACGATTTTGATTATGAATTCAGAATTATGAATGGGCGTTTGGGTGTTCCCGATGAGTGCGGGATTTTGCAATACCGCCTGTTGCGGCATCTTCGATTTTTGCCCAAAACGCCTTTTTCCTCAACCATGATTCTTTTGATCGAAGGATTGCCGTCATTGGAAAACTCCCGTCAACCTTGAAACAATGGTTCTGTGAACCCAATCCGGAATTATGAACTCAGAATTCCGAATCGGAGTAAAGCACTACCTCCGGCTTGTGCAGGCGGTTACCATTCCTACCTTTGCCGGATAAAAAGTGTTCTGAAAACCTGTGAATTAGCAAGCATCAGCGCGGTTACTCGAAACTTTCAAGGGCAGGAAAAAAGATTGACAAAATATCATTCGCCTGCCATTGCGCAAGGCAATCGAAAGGTGCATGAAGCCGGAACAAAGGCACTACACTTTTCGATTTAAAAATATGACTATTTCCGGAGGCCGGGCCTGCACAGTCGAATCTTTTACATATTTACAAATAATTTTGGTGTCGCGAGCAGAATGTAAGATTTTGTTCAAAAAAAATTAACTAAGCCTTAACAAGAACGTAAAAAACAACCGCATGAACAAAAATAATTACGTGGTGATTATGGCGGGTGGCGTGGGGACGCGTTTCTGGCCGTTCAGCCGCACGGGCAATCCCAAGCAGTTTCACGACGTGCTGGGCACAGGCCGCACGCTGCTCCAGCAAACCGCCGACCGTTTCGACGGTGTGTGCCCCTCGCAAAACATTTTCGTCGTCACCAGCACCGAGTACAAGGACTTGGTGAAGGCCCAACTGCCCCAACTCGCCGACGACCAGATACTGCTGGAACCGGCCCGCCGCAACACCGCGCCCTGCATTGCCTACGCCGCTTACAAAATAGCCGCCCGCAACCCGGAGGCCAACCTGGTCATTGCCCCGGCCGACCACATCATACTCAAAGAGGAAGCCTTTCGGCAGGACATTCGCACGGCATTGGCCGCCACCGCCGATTCCAACAAAATCGTGACGTTGGGCATCCGGCCCAGCCGCCCCGACACGGGCTACGGCTACATCCAATATCTGCTTGAACCCAATACCCAGGTTCACAAAGTGAAGGCTTTCAAGGAAAAGCCGAACTTGGAGTGGGCCGTCAAGTTCATTGAAAGCGGCGAGTATGTCTGGAACGCCGGCATTTTTGTATGGAACGCCCAAACGGTGATGAACAGCTTCGCGCAACACCTGCCCGACATGGCCGAGGCGTTTGAAGACGGCCGCGAGTTCTATTTCACCCCCGGCGAGGCGACCTACATCGAAAAGGCGTACTCGTGGTGCAAAAATGTGTCCATTGACGTTGGCATCATGGAAAACGCGGGCAAAGCCGGAAATGTTTACGTGGTGCTGAGCGACTTTGGCTGGAGCGACTTGGGCACGTGGAAATCGCTGTACGAGGTGTCGGACAAGGACGCGCAGCAGAACGTGGTGGACGGCCATGCGATGCTCTATAACACGCAGAACTGCATCATCAAAACCCCCGCCGACCGGCTGGTGGCCATCAACGGCTTGGACGGCTTCATTGTGGCCGAGTACGACAACGTACTGCTGATTTGCCGCAAAGACGACGAGCAGAAGGTGAAGGAATTTGTGGCCGATGCGAAGAACAAAGGCGCGGAGTTTGTATGAGAAAAAGTCGTTAGTGGTCAGTGGTCAGTCGTCAGTGCGTTTTGAGCAAAATTTGTCAGAACCTTGATTCGTAGGATTAAAGGATTAACATGATTAATTGTCTTTCAATCAAGTCAATCCTTGAATCCTACGAATCAAGGTTCTGACAAAAAAGCGTTTTGGGCAAATTTTGCCCAAAACGCTTTTTTTTATTGCCGCGTGTATGTGGAAAAACGCTGGTTGGCGCATCTGTTGTCAAAAACGGCACGTAACAATGACTCTTTTCTACCGCCTTGCGATTATTCTGTTGTGGCTCGCATCCGCCCATAGTCTTCAAGCCCAAAACCGCAGCAAACCACTTGCCAACCCAAAAGCCAAGCCGAAAGTCGAAAATCTGCGCTTTGAAGACACACCCGCTGCACCCAAGACCGATACATTGTTCCCAAAGAACGGTAAACCCAACGGAAGGATTCTCTCCGAAAAGCCACCCGAGGAGAACTTGCTAATATGGATCAGCGGGCCAATGCCCGAATTTCCAGGCGGTGCAGAAGCATTGATGCGTTTTATCCGCAACAACTTACGGCAACCAGCCAACTGCACAGGAACAGTGTATGTTTCGTTCGTTATCAAAGAAGATGGCAGCGTTGCAGACGCGCAAGTTGTCAAAGGCATTGGGCAGGCTTGTGACACAGAGGCCTTGCGGTTATTCACCATTATGCCCAAATGGAAACCCGGTAAGAACGACGGAAAAGAAGTAGCGTTCAAGTACTCAATTCCAGTCAGGTTTCAGCCGAAAGATTGAGAAGCCGTTAACCGTTTTGGAGGTTGTTTAAAATTC
>JALOMD010000759.1 GCA_025455595.1 Cytophagales bacterium
GCAATCATCGGGTCAATCGGCGAAAAGTCGTAGCGGCCTTTTTTGTCCACAAACGGCCACGGAATGCCTTCCCGCGCCGCGCCGATGCCCAAGGCCCGCAGTATCTTGTAGTCGTTGTCGGCCTTGCGGTCGTGCTGGGTTTCGGCAATGAGGTTGCGGCGGCCGCGTCTATGCCAATGAAACGTGGAAGACTCGAAGCCGGAAAGGAAGAACGTAGGGAAAATGCCGGGGCGTGCGGCCATGTGTCGGTCGTCGGTGACTGTAGGGGATTGCCTTGTATTGAGCGGGACAACTGGACGTTTCGCAACACGGCTACATCAAAAACCGCGCCCTGCGTGTAAAAAGTGGTTAGTGGTAAGTCATAAGTGGTCTTTTGCGTTCTTGGCGAAAATCTCCGCGCCTTTGCGTGAAAAATCAGGTTTCACGCAAAGGCGCAAAGCAAAACGCCAAGCACGCAAAGAGAATCGCAACAGCCTGAATGAACAGGACAGTTGGCGATTAATGGCATGACAGGAGAAAAAGAGCAAGGAAAAAAGATAGAAACTGTCTTTTTCTTTGCTTCTTCTTTTGTCCAGTAAGGCAAGCGTTTTGGACAAAAAACGCTCAAAACGGAAAAGCCCCGTAGGGGCGACCTGTCTGTAGAAAGACAGAGCAGTCACAGAAAAAAGCTCCGTAGGAGCGGCCCTGACGATGTGTTGTCAATCGGGCCGCTCCTACGGAGCTTTTCGCTACAGCTATTCGCGTTTTCTACAGACGGTTCGCCCCTACGGGGCTGGAAAATTGAAACTTTGGCGTTTTAGGCAAAATTTGCCCAAAACGCTGTTCGGGATTTGCGTCACCCGTGGTTCGTGTCTTCACGAACCACCCGGCCGCTGTTCAGGATTTGCAAACGCAAGTTCGGCGAAGCCATTCAATCCGCTGTTCGGGATTTGTAATCCCGAACCAAACTGTCCCGGATTTGCAATCCGAAGCGATTTCCATCAGAAAAGAGCCGTGTTACTCAACCGATTTTCCGGTTCACGTCGAAGCCTTCGAGGTAGTCGGCTACGCGGCGGACGAACATGCCGCCCAGCGAGCCGTCCACCACGCGGTGGTCGTAGCTGTGCGAGAGGAACATCAGGTGCCGGATGCCCAGCGTATCACCGAAGGGCGTTTCGATGACGGCCGGTTTTTTCTGAATCGCCCCGAACGCCATGATTGCCACTTGCGGCTGCATGATGATGGGCGTGCCCATGACGTTGCCGAACGACCCGACGTTTGACATGGTGAACGTGCCGCCCGCCAGGTCGTCGGCGGTGAGTTTGTTGTCGCGGGCACGGCGGGCCAAGTCGTTCACCTTCTTGGTCAGGCCCACAATGTTGTACTGGTCGGCGTTTTGGATGACGGGCACAATCAGATTGCCCGTGGGCAAGGCCACCGCCATGCCGATGTTGATGTCTTTCTTGACAATGATTTTATCACCCTCGACGGAGGCGTTGATCATCGGATAATCTTTGATGGCCTTGGCAATGGCCTCTATGAACACCGGCGTGAACGTGATGGTGTCGCCTTCGCGGGCCTTGAATTCCTGTTTCACACGGTTGCGCCAGAAAACCATGTTCGTCACGTCGGCCTCCACGAACGAGGTCACGTGCGGCGAAATCCGTTTGGAGTCCACCATGCGCTGGGCTATCATCTTGCGCATTCGGTCCATCTGCACCCGCACGACGGGCTGTTGCACCGGGACGCTGGGCTGCGTGGGCGTGGGTTGCGCAGGTGCTTCGGGTTGCATTTCGGGCATTTGCACGGTTCCGGCGGCCGGTTGCTGCGGCGTGTTCACTGTTGTATTTGCAATCGGAACCTCCTGCGTTTGCTCCGGCGTGTCGGGTGGCACGGTTGCTTGCACGGGCGGTTGCGCCACGGGCTGCGTTTCGGCAGGTTTTTGGGCAATCGGAGTTGTTTGTTCCGCCATGGGCTGGCTCGTGGGCACGTCTTTCGGCGTGGCCCGCATCTTGGCAATCAGCGACAGCGTTTCGTCGGCCAGCGTGGCCGGTGTCGGTTGTGTTGCAGGCGTTTCGGGCGTTTTTTCGATAAAATCCGACTGGCTCGGTGCCGACGTGTTTCCGGCTGGCGTGGTGTTCAGGGCCGGTGCGACAAAGTCCGGGTTTTTGCTCTGTACGTATTGCAGGATGTCTTTCTTGGTCACGCGGTTGTCGCCGCCGCTGCCAGGAACGCGTTCGAGTTCGGCCATCGAAATGCCTTCCTCGCGGGCAATGGTAAGCACCAACGGTGAGTAGAACCGCCCGGCCACGGGTGCGTCAAGCAACTGCGGCGTAGCCATGCGGCTGATTTGCACCTCCAATGCCTGTGCCTGCTCCACCGCTTCTGGTTCGGGTTCCGGCTCCGCAACGGCCGCCGGAGATTGAGCCACCGGGGCGGCTTGATTTTCGGCATCCGCCTCGGTGGCAATGACGGCGATGGGGGCACCCACCTGCACCACGTCGCCCGCTTGCACCAATATTTGCCGCAGCACCCCGGCGTGGGTGGCGGGCACTTCGGTGTCCACTTTGTCGGTGGCCACTTCCAGCACGGCCTCATCCTGCTCAATGCGGTCGCCTTCCTTCTTGAGCCAGTTCAGGATGGTGCCTTCTATGATGCTTTCGCCCATCTTGGGCATAACCATTTCGATGAGAGCCATTTTGAAGTACGATTTATGAGGTACGAAGTACGAATTCAATTATGAATGTAGAATTCAGAATTATGAATGCGTTTCGGGCGTTTTTTGCCTAAAACGCATCTTATACGCAGGTCTTCCCGCCGTGGCGGGATGACCGGAACCGCGAGGGATACAAGACAACATGCTCGGCCGCTCCGCTCCTTATTTGAATGAAGGGTGGCCGCAGGCCGGGGTGGTTCAACCGTTCAGACAACAAACCATGCTGCGATCACAAACCTTCTCCCGCCATGAGCCGACAAAATTAATACTTTTTGCCAGCCAACCGCCGCGACTTTTGAAAAGCGATTTCTTGTGTGTCGGCTCCACGCCGAGGATACGCAGGCAAGCATTTGGCGAACTCGGCCTAACGCCAGCATTCCGGTTCGGAAAACCTTGTCGGGAGGAAATAATCGTTTGTCCTGTGGCTTTGTAACTGATGTTACGCACGTATTGAGAAGATGGCAGGGCTACGCCCCTTTTGGGAATGCAAATCCATAGGCTACGAAGATGGCAGGGC
>JALOMD010000149.1 GCA_025455595.1 Cytophagales bacterium
CGGCCTTTGCGGGCACGCACCTCTTGGATGTTCGACACAATCTTTTCGTAACTGCTGTCGCGCGTGGCGATGAACACCACGGGCATTTCCTCGTCAATCAGGGCAATGGGGCCGTGTTTCATTTCGGCGGCGGGGTAGCCTTCGGCGTGTATGTACGAAATCTCCTTCAGTTTCAACGCGCCTTCCAACGCCACCGGGAAGTTGTAGCCCCGGCCCAAGAACAAGAAGTTGCGGGCATCCTTGAACACGTCGGCAATGTGTTCGATCTGGTGGTGGTTTTGCAGAATCTTTTCTATTTTATCCGGAATCGCTTCCAGTTCTACGAGCAACTTGCGGTATTCGGTCTCGGAAATGGTTCCTTTTGCTTTCGCCAGAATGATGCCCATCATGGTCAGCACCACCACTTGCGCCGTGAACGCCTTGGTGCTGGCTACGCCGATTTCAGGCCCGGCGTGCGTGTAGGCCCCGGCGTGCGTGGCCCTCGGTATCGAAGACCCCACCACGTTGCACACGCCGAAAATGATGGCCCCTTTCGACTTCGCCAACTCGATAGCCGCCAGTGTGTCGGCCGTTTCGCCCGACTGCGAAATGGCAATCACCACGTCGCCTTCGTTGATGACCGGGTTGCGGTAGCGGAACTCCGAGGCGTATTCCACTTCCACCGGCACGCGGGCAAATTCCTCGAACACGTACTCGGCCACCAGTCCGGCGTGCCACGAAGTGCCGCAGCCCACAATGACAATGCGCCGGGCGTGAATCATCTTGTTCAGGTATTCGCGCAGGCCGCCCAGCAGCAGATGGCCCGTGTCGGCGTTGACGCGGCCCCTCATACTGTCGTGTACGGAGCGGGGTTGCTCAAAAATCTCTTTCAACATGAAATGCTCGTAGCCGCCTTTCTCGATGGATTCCAGTTCCATTTCCAACGTGTGGACGTACGGCACGATGGGCACGGCTTCGATTGTCTTGATATTCAGCCCGCTGCGGGCCAGCACGGCGATTTCGTAGTCGTCCAAATAGACCACGTCGTTGGTGTATTCGATGATGGGCGTGGCATCGGAAGCCAGGAAATACTCGCCTTCGCCCACGCCGATTACCAGCGGACTGCCCTTGCGGGCGGCAAACAGCGTGTCGGGCCGGTCTTTGGACATGACCACAATGGCGTATGCGCCGACGACCTCCTGCAAGGCCAGCCGAATGGCCTCTTCCAGCGAGCAGTTGGTTTGGTCTTGCACGTGTTCAATAAAGTGTACGAACACTTCCGAGTCGGTCTGGCTTTGGAAAACGTGGCCGTGGTTGGTGAGTTCTTGCTTCAGCGCACTGTAGTTCTCAATGATGCCGTTGTGAATCATGGCCAGCCGCTTGCTGAACGAATAGTGCGGGTGGGCGTTCACGTCGTTGGGTTCGCCGTGGGTGGCCCAGCGGGTGTGGCCAATGCCGATGGTGCCGTTCAGGTTTTCGTCTTTCAGAAACTCTTCCAGCTCGCTCACTTTGCCTTTTTTCTTATAGACGTTCAGTCCTTGGCCGTTGAGCAGAGCAATGCCCGCACTGTCGTAACCCCGGTATTCGAGGCGTTTCAGACCTTTGATAAGAATGGGGTAGGCTTGTCGGTGGCCGGTGTAAGCGACGATTCCACACATGGCGTTTTGGGTTTTGTTTCAGGTAAAAAGCAAAAAGACAAAAGGGGCCTTGGACGCGAAAATGCTAAAAAACGGCTAAAACGGAAAAAAACCGTTGAAGCTGAGGCCGACGGTTGGAAACGCAATGAATGAAAAGTGGATAAGTACTCAGTCATGAGTCGTTAGTCTTTGGTCTTGAGTAAAAAAACAAGACTCAAATCACTGAAAATCAATGTCTTGTGAATGGTTTATCTTTTCGGGATAGGCTAATCTAAATACGTGCAACTACTTAAGGATTCGGCGTTTTGGGCGATTTTTGCCCAAAACGCAGCACTTGGTCAGCGGATGCGGGTCACACCTCACGACACTGCAAACGTGGAGTCTTGCCAAAAAGTTACGCCACGGGTTCCGGCCTGCCGTTGTTTGCATGGGCAAATCGGAACCGGTGGCGTAGCAAGAATCAATTCGAGTTTACAAACGTGTAGTAAACCAGCAGCTTGAGGGGTTTGGAAGGATGACGTTGGCTACCAAACACCAATCCTTCCAATCGGTTCTCGTTGGCACCGAAAGGAGAGCCGCTGGGCACCGCCACGAACAGTCCCCGGTCGGGCCGCCGCTGATTGGCGGGCTGCTGCTCGTTGACGACCAAGCGTTGGAGGTAATCGGTGATGTTGAAGACATATTTACCATCACTGCGCAGCACACCTCTTTCGCTGGCCGGCGCGCCTAACGCTTGGGAAAGGGGAATGTATGCCAACCAATCGGCAGGCAGACCCTGTATGGTGCCGGTCGGAATACGGCCGTTGGTGCCTACTTCGTACAGCGTCAAATTGAAAGGCCTTGCTTGCGCATCCGAAAAGGCGTTTCCAACCAGCGGGTCTATGATCAGTTTGGCATCGTTGATGACAACGTTCCGATTGCGATAGATACGGTTGAAATGCGGAATAACCAGCTTGGTTGCCAAGCCCACACCCGACTGAATGTAAACCTGTTCATTGGTTGCCGAGGCAGGCAACTCGTCGTAGGCTCTCCGCAATGGTGCCAACGGTGTGCCGCTGCGGTCATGGGCGAGTTGGTTGAATTTCGACGTAAGGTTGCTGCTCAATAGCTGGTTGTCAATAACAAAACGGATGGTGCGTTTCGTTGTGTCAGAGCCATTGCGATAATGAACCCGTACACCGGCAACGGCAAAGGATTGCCCATTGGAATTTGGTATGCTCAGCGTCCTGAATTCGCTAAGCCCGCTGCTTTGTGTCCCGGTCGCAAGGGCAAAGCCTCGGAAGGCTTTCACAAAATCGTTGCGGGTCAGGGTGTTGGTGTAGGCATTGATGAGTTCGCGTCCCACGGATACGTCAATCCGAAAAAACAAGGTGTCAATCCGGCCGCGCCGGTTGGCCGGGCGGGAAAACAAAAACTCGCCGACCGGGTTCGTTTCAAAGCCGATCTGCTCTGAACTCCGGTAGTCGCGAGAAGGGCTGATTTCGTCCGTAAGACGGTGCAGACGCAACTGTTGCGTAACCGCGCCGGTGCCTACACTATCGTAATAGAGAAAAAAGCGGGTCGAGTCCACTTGAATCGAAGGGCCGAGGTCGAAACGCCCTTCTGGAAACACTTGGAAGAAACTGCGTGTCTCCGCTTTTCCTTGGGCCGGGTCGGCGTAACGCCCTACCCAAAGGGTGGAAGAGTTGGTGGTCACCACCGAATCCACCAGCACCGTGGACGACTGCACCGTCAGGGTGTCGGTGAACAGTACGCCCACGTTGCCGTCAAGCGGATTGAGCGACCCGCCCACGTTGTCAGACGGGTCGAGTTCGCACGCGGAAAGAAGAATGGCAAAGAGAAGGAAAAACGCCGCCTTAATTGAACAATCAATTAAACAACTCATTGTAGAGGTTGTAGTACGAATCGCTGAATTTGTCGTCGTTCGGTTCAATGAAATTGATTTTCTTCTCATCGAATTCTTCGAAAAGTTGGTTGAGTTTGTCGTTGAACCGCTCCTCGGCTTTGATCACCACGTCGGCGTAGGCCATGCCGGTGCGCAGGAAAGCAGCATAGTCGGCGGTTTTCAGGTGCGACAACATGCCGTCTTCAATGTCCAGCATCCGCACTTTGTCCATCAAGTCCTGCTCGTCGAACTTGTGCTGGAAAAAGCTGTTGTAAACGGTGAAAACGGTCTTGGTGTGCTTGAAAATCGGGTCGTTTTTGTAGGTTGTCTTCAGGTACATCGGAATCAGGCTTGTCATCCAGTCGTTGCAATGCACAATGTCCGGCGACCAGCCCAGTTTTTTCACCGTTTCCAACACGCCTTTGCAGAAGAAGATGGCCCGTTCGTCATTGTCGGGGTGGAAGCGGTTGTCTTTGTCGAAGAAAACGGATTTGCGGTGAAAATAGTCTTCGTTGTCAATGAAATACACTTGCAGTTTGGCGTTCGGAATCGAAGCGACCTTGATGATCAGTGGTTTTTCCTCGTCGCCCACCGCGATGTTGATGCCTGACAGCCGCACCACTTCGTGCAACCGGTTCTTTCGTTCATTGATCAGCCCAAACCTCGGCACCAGTATCCTGATTTCCATGCCTCTCTCTTGCATGGCTTGGGGCAATCGGCGCACAAAATCGGCGACTTCGGATGTTTGGAGGAATGGGTTTATTTCGGTGGCTACGTAAAGGACGCGGAGTTTGCTCATAAACAACGGGGGTTATGATGGACAAAATGAAGAGGGGCCTCTGGCGAAACCGAAAAATTTTACGCAAAGATAGTAAAAAAAATCGCAGTATCCGACAACTTCGCGGACAGGCAATGCAAAAGAAGTGAAAAGTTAACAACGAAAAGTGAAAAACCGGGCGTACCCCGCCAAGGGCGTTTTAGGCAAATTTTGCCCAAAACGCCCCTGGCTACTGACGACTGACCACTAACGACTTAATTCCCATGACAACAATAGCCGACATAACCGCCCACTTGGAACGTTGGGCACCGCTGGCCTACCAAGAAAGCTACGACAACGCTGGCCTGCTGGTGGGCGAAGCCGACCGGCCCGCAGCGGGCGTGCTGGTGACGCTTGACGTAACCGAGGCCGTGATTGAAGAGGCCGTACGGCGTGACTGCAACTTGGTGGTGGCTCATCACCCGCTGATTTTCAAGGGACTACGCCAAGTAAACCGACGCAGCTACGTGGGCCGGGCGGTGGTGGCTGCCGTGCGGCACAATGTGGCCGTGTACGCCGCCCACACCAACCTTGACAACGTGGCGGGCGGGGTCAACTTCCGCATCGCCGAGCGGCTGGGGTTGGAAAACGTGCGCATACTGGCACCCAAGCGGCAAACGCTGAAAAAACTGGTGGTGTTTGTGCCGCAAGTCCACACCCAAGAATTGCTCGACGCGCTGCACCAAGTCGGGGCGGGTCGCATCGGCAACTACGAAGGGTGCAGTTTCCGTACGTCAGGCACCGGGGCGTTTACGCCCAACGACGCTGCCGACCCGCACATTGGTGAAAGCGGGCGGCCCGAAGAAGTGACTGAAGACCGTGTGGAGGTGATGTTCCCGGTGCCGCTGACGCGCCGCGTGCTGGCCGCCATGCGTGAGGCGCATCCTTACGAAGAAGTGGCGTATTATCTGACCGCTCTGGAAAACGAGAACCAAGAAGTAGGCGCAGGGGCCGTGGGAATCTTGCCACAGCCTATGGCTGAAAATGCGTTTTTGGCATTTTTAAAGGAAAAAATGCCGACCAAGTGCGTCAAACACACGGCTTTGCGCCAAAGGCCGGTGCAGAAAGTAGCCGTTTGCGGTGGGGCGGGTATATTTTTGTTGCCAGATGCCGTACGGGCCGGAGCCGACGTATTCGTCACCTCCGATGTGAAATACCATGAGTTCTTCGATGCCGACGGTAAATTGGTGCTGGCCGACATCGGACACTATGAGTCGGAGGTTTTTACAAAAGATTTAATTTTTGAGCATTTGTCCAAGAGATTCACTAATATTGCGGTCAATTTGTCTGAAACTGGCACAAATCCCGTTTTTTACGCTTAAAACTTTGCTCTTAGCCGTTAGCTTTTGGCTATTGGCTATCAACAATTCTCTCCCAGTCCCGCACAAGACGGCCAATAGCCAACAGCCAATAGCTTAACACCAACAGCCAAACGCAAACATGGAACTTACAGTTGCCCAGAAACTCGAAGCCCTTCTCCAACTCCAGTCCATTGATTCCAAGTTAGACGAAATTCTCAAGATACGGGGCGACCTGCCCGAAGAAGTTCGCGATTTGGAAGATGAAATCGCCGGTTACCAGACGCGCATCGGCAAGTTCGAGCGGGAAATCGGCGTGCTGGAAGGCGAAATCGAGCAACACCGCTTGGCCAAGAAAGACGCGGAAAAACTGATTGCCAAGTACAAGGAGCAGCAGATGAACGTCCGCAACAACCGCGAGTACGAGGCCATCAGCAAGGAGATCGAACTCCAGAACCTGGAAATGGAACTCTCGGACAAACGCATCGGGGAGGCCAATGCCAAGATCAACGCCAAGCGGGATGAAATCCAGGAAGTGCAACACACCTTGACCGAACGCAAGAAAGACCTCGACAACAAAAAGAAGGAACTGGACGTAATCACCGCCGAGAACCAAGAGGAAGAAAAACGCCTGCTCGGCGAACGCGAGGCCCAAGCCCAGCAAATCGAAGAGCGGCTGTTGCGTTCGTACACCAAAATCCGCACGAACGCCCAGAACGGTTTGGCCGTGGTACTGGTGAAACGCGGTGCTTGCGGCGGGTGCTTCAACATGGTGCCGCCCCAGCGGCAGGTTGAAATCCGTGAGAAGAAGAAAATCATCGTGTGCGAACACTGCGGCCGCGTTTTCGCCGATGTGGAAGAAGTGGCGCAAGACAAAGCCAAGCGAGCCACGGCACTTTGAACAAGGTCTTTGGCTATTAGCCGTTAGCTATTTGCTTTTTGCCCCGGCAAGTTCTACTGAGCCCGCCGGGGTTTTTATTTGTGAGAAAGGCGTTTTGGGCGTTTTTTGCCTAAAACGCAAGGTGGCACGGCCACCCGAACAATCCCGTTTTGGGCGATTTTTGCTCAAAACGCCTTTCATTCACAATTCTGAATTCATAATTCTGAATTAGAACGGGTATCCTATCCCAATGTTCAGTATTAGGTTGTTGCGTCGCCAATCGCGATTGAGAGGAGCGATTTGG
>JALOMD010000150.1 GCA_025455595.1 Cytophagales bacterium
CGGTGGAATACTACACGCTGCAAAACGAAACCGAACAGGCGCATTTCATCGGCACGGTGCAGGCGCAGATTGAACGCGACGCGCACTTTGCGGCGCACACGGTTTCGCTCAACGGGGCGTTGGTGCGCAACAATTTGAATTTGGCACTGGACGGCTCCGGCATTGAGGCGCACATGTACGGGCTGTATTTGCTCAACGGCAGCAGCCACGTGGACAACCACACACTGGTTGACCACCGCAAGCCGCATTCGTACAGCAACGAACTGTACAAAGGCATTTTGGACGGCAAATCGACGGGCGTTTTCAACGGCAAGATTTACGTGAAGCCCGACGCGCAGAAGACCAACGCCTTCCAGTCGAACCGCAACCTGGTGCTGTCGAAAGAGGCGGCCATGAACACCAAGCCGCAGTTGGAGATTTTCGCCGACGACGTGAAGTGTTCACACGGGGCCACCGTGGGCCAACTCGACGACGAAATGCTGTTCTACCTGCGTTCGCGCGGCATCGGTGTTGCCCAAGCAAAAGCACTGCTCATGCGTGCCTTCGCCGACGACGTGCTGCAAAACATCACCATCGAAGCCGTGCGCCACCACGTGGACGGCTGGATTGAGCAGCGGTTCGTTTAACGTTTATCGTTTGCCGTTTATTGTTTTGGGCATTCCCGCCTATTGCGGGATTTATCAATTTTTGCCCAAAACGCGTTTTGTCGTGGCAACCTGTCCCGACCTGTCGGGATGACTGAGATAGAGTGAGTCGTGGGCTTTGTATGGGTCATGCCACGACTTTCTCTCTGTATCGAGGCGCAACCATTGTGGGCAATCCCGACGTGTCGGAACGGCAATGATAAAAACCGCATGGCCATGAAAACCAAGGCTGACAATTTGCTGAACAGGATTACACTGGATCCGCAAGTTTGCAGAACGATTAAAATCCGTTTTAAGCAATTTTTGCTCAAAACGCCGCGTGAAAAGTTTGTGGTTCGGCTCGAGAAGATAGTCGTGGCATGACCCGGCATAACCATTTGCGTGAGGCGATGTCTCAGTCATCCCGACAGGTCGGGACAGGTTGCCACGACATGCCCGTTTTAAGCAATTTTTGCCTAAAACGATAAACGCAAAACGATAAACGAATCAGAACCAACGCCCGACGGCAAACGTTACCACCTAAACGCCGACAACACATGGAAACCGTTCTCTCCGACATATTCGCCGTCGAAAGCATTCGCCAAGACTTCCCGATCCTGAACCAAACCGTTCACGGCAAGCCGCTGGTCTATTTCGACAACGCCGCCACCACTCAAAAACCCCGCCCGGTCATTGAGGCGTTGGCGCAGTATTACGAACAGTTCAACGCCAACATTCACCGGGGCATCCACACCTTGGCCGAACGCGCCACCGCCGAATACGAAGCCACCCGCGACAAGGCCCGTGAGTTTATCAACGCCGCCCACCGCGAGGAAATCGTGTTTACGCGTGGCACCACCGAAGGCATCAACTTGGTGGCCCAAACCTACGGCCGCCAAGTGCTGAAGCCCGGCGACGAGGTGATCATCTCCGGCATGGAGCACCACTCGAACATCGTGCCGTGGCAGATGATTTGCGAGCAAACCGGTGCCAAACTGCGCGTCATTCCCGTCACCGACAGCGGCGAAATCATTTTGGAGGAATACGAAAAACTGCTGTCCGAGAAAACCAAAATCGTGGCCGTGGTCTATGTGTCCAACAGCCTCGGCACCATCAACCCGGTGCGCGAAATCATAGAAAAAGCCCACGCCTACGGTGCCAAAGTGTTGCTCGACGGTGCCCAAGCCTCGGCCCATCTCGACATTGACGTGCAGAGTCTCGATGCCGATTTTTACGTATTTTCGTCGCACAAGGTCTATGGGCCGACGGGCGTGGGCGTGCTATACGGAAAACGCGAGTTGCTCGAAGCCATGCCGCCCTACCAAGGCGGCGGTGAAATGATAAAAGACGTGTCGTTCGAGAAAACGACTTACAACGAGTTGCCATACAAGTTCGAGGCCGGCACGCCCAACATCGCCGACACGGTGGCGTTCAAAGCCGCGCTGGACTACGTGACCGCCATCGGCAAGCCAGCCGTCGGCGAGTACGAACACGATTTGCTCACCTACGCCACCGGTGCCATGCAAGAGATTGACGGCCTGCGCATTGTGGGGCAGGCGAAAGAGAAAATCAGCGTCGTGTCGTTCGTCATGGACGGCATTCACCACCAAGACATCGGCATCATCCTTGACACGCAAGGCATTGCGGTGCGCACGGGTCACCATTGCACGCAGCCGCTGATGAACCGTTTCGGCATCTTGGGCACATCGCGGGCCTCGTTTGCCATGTACAACACGCGGGAGGAAATTGACCGGCTGGTGCGGGGGCTGCACAAGGTGAAGAAGATGATGAATTAATGGTTGGTGGCTAATTGTTGAATGGCTGATTGTTGGTCAGCGTTTTGAGCAATTTTTACCTAAAACGCTTATTCTGTTCTAATACACAGTATTTCGCTTCAAAACAACATAGAAGCATGGTTATTCAAGAAATCAAGTTGGACAAATCGCAGGTGATCGAATCGTTCAAGGATTTGCCTGACAAAGTGACGGCAGACGACTTGATTGAACGCATTCTGTTTTTGAAAGAAATAGAGAAATCGCTGCTACAGGTTGAGGAAGGTAAGGTAATCCCCCACAGCAAAGTAAAAGAGCAAGCAGCAAAATGGCTGAAAAAATAATTTGGTCTGAAGCAGCTAACGCCGATTTAGAAGAGATTTACTTTTTCTTGGAAGATGCTTCCCCATTATATGCCCAAAATTGGCTAAACGAGGTTTTGGACAAAGTTGATTTGTTAGAATCTTTCCCTGAAATGGGACGAATGATTTTTGAAAAAGAAATCAGTTTTATTCGTGAAATACTCGTTGGTCACTATCGTGTAGTGTACAGTTATTTAAACGGCCAAATAACGATTTTGAAAATCAAACATACTGCTTCGCCATTGGGAAGAATTTAATCGGAGCCATGACCATCAACGAAACACAAGACGAAATCATCGAAGAGTTCTCGCTGTTCGACGACTGGGAGGAGAAATACGAATACATCATTGACATCGGCAAGAAACTGCCGCCGCTCCAAGAACAGTTCAAGACGGAAGACAATATCATCAAAGGCTGCCAGTCGCGGGTGTGGCTGCACGCCGACCGCGACGACGAAAAGGTGCTGTTTGCAGGCGACAGCGACGCGGTGATTGTCAAGGGCCTGATAGCTTTGCTGATTCGTGTGCTTTCGGGCCACACGGCGGAGGAAATCGCCCGCGCCGACCTGTATTTCATTGACCGTATCGGCATGAAACAGCACTTGGCCCAAACCCGCGCCAACGGCCTGCTGGCCATGCTCAAACAAATGAAGCTCTACGCAGTTGCATACTCTACAATGAGTAAATGATAGAATGAGTGAATGACAGAATAACTTTGCCGCGTTTTAGGCAAAAATTGCTTGAAACGCCTTGGGACGCAGGTCTGTACGCTGTGCGTCAGACCGGAATCACAGACTCGCTAAAGGTAAAATCCCTGCGTTTTGGGCAAAAAATGGCTAAAACACAAAAATTATTCAGTCATTCTATCATTCAAAATTCAAAATTGATTATGGACGAACACGAATTGAAAGAACAAGTCGTGAAGGCACTGAAAGACGTGTATGACCCCGAAATACCGGTGGACATCTACGAACTCGGCCTGATCTACGACATCAAGATATTTCCGGTGAACAATGTCTATGTACTCATGACCCTCACCTCGCCGTCGTGCCCGTCTGCGGGCACCATCCCGACGGAGGCCGAGGAGAAAGTCCGCAAGATAGAGGGCGTGAACGACGTACAAGTGGAACTGACCTTCGACCCGCCGTATTCGCAAGACATGATGAGCGAAGTGGCGAAGTTGGAGCTTGGATTTATGTGAAAAAACGCCCCCTATCCCCCGAAGGGGGCATTATCAATCAAATAAAAAACTCCCCCTCCGGGGGTTGGGGGGCTTTTCGTTATGTATCCCGAACCAATGGTTGCGCCGATGCGGCAGGACTTGACCGTCGCTGGCTTTGAAGAACTGAAAACGCCTGAGCAAGTACACCAAGTGCTTGACAATCAGCAAGGCACCACGCTGGTGGTCGTGAACTCGGTGTGCGGCTGCGCCGCCGGTGCCGCCCGTCCGGGCGTGAAACTGGCCCTGCAAAACAGCCCCGTGAAACCCGACAAACTGGTGACTGTGTTTGCCGGTGTGGACAAAGATGCCGTGGCCACGGCCCGCGAGTATTTCGCACCTTACCCGCCGTCTTCGCCGTCCATCGCTTTGTTCAAAGACGGCGAACTGGTGCATTTCATCGAGCGGCACCACATCGAGGGCCGCAACGCCCAGATGATTGCCGACCACTTGGCGATGGCGTTCGATGAGTTCTGCGCCGTGAACAACTGATTTTTCCGTTTTTTGCCCGAAACGCAAGCCTGTGGTCGCCAACGGCCACGGGCTTTGTTTTTGCTGGCAAAAAATGTATTTTTCGGGTATAAAATTTAACAAAGACAGGAAAAATTTGGGCTTACTTTTTGCAGACAACTGCACTAACTTGAAGACGCACAATTAAAAATGCAGAACTTGTCATCCACAAGGCACGTACATTTTCAAATTCCAATGACGTGGGCGTTTTGAACAAATTTTGCCCCAAACGGCTCTGTTTGTCAGTTCCACCGGGCGATGCCCGGTGCTGGGTGCTCACGCCCTTTCAGGGCTAACAAGCGTTTTAAGCAAATTTTGCCCAAAACGCTTGTTTAATTCTGAATGCTGAATGCTGAATTAAACTCGTACTTCGTAACTCGTAAATCGTACTTTGAGGATTTGTCGGTTTACATATTGTCTGATTTCAATTCTGCTGCTTTGCACGGCGGCTGCACTGCCTGCCGTGGCTCAGGATTCCGACAAGCCGCTGTCCCGACTTTTCCCCGACACGCTTACGCTTTCCAAGCAACAAGCCGCCGAAACCGAATTGCAGCCCGACAGCAGCCTGATGGACAACCGCCGCGACTCCACGGCACTTTTCTACCAGCGGCTTCGCGAGAAAATGCACCGCCACCGCATCACCGGGGCCGTGTTCGACTTCCTGTTTCGCAACCCCTACCCTACCCCCGACAGCCGCACCCTCGAATCGCCCGAAGACCCGAACTGTGCGTTTGAGAACCGTTTCGTCGGCAACATCACCATCCGGCGTTTCGACCCGTTCGGGCCGCGCGTCACCGACACGCTGCGCCTGCCTGCCAACTGGCTCGAACGCGCCGGAAATTCATTGCACAAAGTGACCAACGAACGGGTGATTCGCAAGAGCCTGCGTGTGCGGCGAGGCTATCCGTTCGTGGCCGCCATGATTGGCGACGACGAGCGGATACTGCGGCAAATGCCCAACCTGCTCGATGCCCGCATCTACGCCGTGCCCCGCCCCGGCCAACGCGACACCGTTGATTTGGTGGTGGTGACACAAGATGTGTGGTCTATCAGCGGCAGCGTCGGCACGGATTTCAGCCGCACAGCCGATGTCGAAGTCAACGATTTCAACTTCCTCGGCTGGGGGCACGAGCAGTCGCTGCGCGTGTCGTACAGTGCCTTGCCCAATCCGTTCACGGGCGGTGCCCAAGGCTGGGGCGTGCGCAGTTTGTACCGGATTCCGTACATGGGCCGTTCGTTCATCACCGGCACATTGCAGTACGTGAGCCAATGGAACCAGCAGCGGTACGCCGTGTTGGCCCAGCGGAATTTCCTCACGCCCGACATGAAATACGCAGGCGGCCTGGAACTGAGCCACAACCGCACTTTCGTCGAAGCCAACCCGCTCGAAATCGGCTCGAAGGTGTTTCCGGTAGCGTTCCGTTACGGCGATTTGTGGCTGGGCCGGTCGTTTCGCACGCAGTGGGGCAACGACCGCACCCGTATGGTCATGGCCGCCCGCATCACCGGCGTGCAGCACACCGAACGCCCCGAAGTGCGCCCCGATACCAACCAGCTTTTCCAAAACCGCTGGCAGGCCCTGTACAGCGTCGGCTTCTCCACCCGCAACTACCTCCGCGACGTGCTGATTTACGGCTTCGGGCGGACGGAAGACGTGCCCTACGGCAGCCTGCTTGTGTTTACCGGCGGCACCGAACGCCGCGAGTTCGGCATTCGCAACTACGTGGGGCTGCGGGCGGCCCACGGGCAGTATTACCACCGGTTAGGGTATCTGCTGCTCGGTTTCAACGCGGGCAGTTTCGTGCGGCAGGGTGCGTGGGAACAAGGCGCGTGGCGGCTCGAAGCCAACTACTTTAGTAGGCTTTTCGATTTCGGCAGCAGCCAGTTGAGGCAGTTTGTCAACGTCCGCTACACGCGGGGTTTCGGGCGTTTCGGCGGCGAGTTCATTGACATCAACAACATCAACGGCATCCGGGGCATCACCAACGCGTTTTTGCGCGGCGAGCAGAGCTTGGTGGTGAACATGGAAACTTTGGTGTTCACGCCGCTCAACATCATGGGCTTCCAGGTGGCCGTGTTCGGCTACGCCGACTTGGGCTGGATTGGCACCGGTGGCCGCAACGTGTGGGACACGCCCATGTACCAAGGCTTCGGTGCGGGCCTGCGGGTGCGCAACGAGAACCTGGCCTTCAATACGTTCCAGTTTCGGCTGGGTTATTACAACGGCTTCCCGAACCTCGGCAACCCGCTGCGCACCGAGTTTTCCGAAATCCCCCGCTCCCGCCTGCC
>JALOMD010000151.1 GCA_025455595.1 Cytophagales bacterium
TGCGCCAAGCCGGAAGAACCCCAAGATTGAAGTACGATTTACGAATTCAATTTTGAATGAACGAATGATAGAATGAACGAATAGGCGTTTTGGGCAAAATTTGCCTAAAACGCAGCCGTCAAACGGTCACGATTCGGGATTTGCAATCCCGCTACCAAACACAATGAAACTTATACAAAAGACCAAAGACAAATGACTAAATACATAAGAGCAAACACACTGGTTCTGAAAACGGCGATGGTTGCGTTGCTCTGGTTGAGCGGCTGCGACAAGTCGCTGGACGTGACGGACATACAGCCGCAGCCCTACGCCTCGGTGGATGCCAACGGCGGGCAGTGGAAAACCATCCTGCTGGCAAGCGGCGGCGAGTTGTCGGTGCCTGCGCCGAAAGAAGTGACCTCGGCCGAATACCGCGCCGAACTCACGGCCTTGAAGCAAACCCGCGAAGCCGCCACCGCCGAACAACAGCAAGCCGTTCGGTACTGGGGTGCCGGGGCCGTGCTGCGCTGGAACGAAATTGCCCGCGAACTGGCCGCGCAGTACAACGTGCCGCCCAACAACAACCCCGACGGCACCTATCCCGTGCCCGATCCCACCAATCCGCTGCAAAGGCCGCGTTTTCCGTTTGCCAACCCGCCCTATGCGGCCCGCGTGTTTGCATTGCTCAGCGTGGCCCAGTACGATGCTTTGGTCACCGCTTGGCGGGCCAAGTACGCCTACAACCGCCCGGCCCCGTCCAAAACCGACGCGAGCATCAACTCCCTGCTGCCAAGCAACGACCTGCCCGCGTATCCGTCCGAAGACGCGGTGGTGGCTGCCGCCTCGCGCGAAATCCTGAAAGCCATGTTTCCCGGCGAAGTGCCGCTGCTCGAAGCCAAGGCCAAGGAACACCAAGACAGTCGCTTGTGGGCCGGGGCCAACGTGCAAAGCGACATTGACGCAGGCGAGGCACTGGGCAAAGCGGTGGCGCAACGCGTGATGGCCTACGCCAAAGCCGACGGCATGAGCAAGTCGAACAACCAAGCCGACTACCCGAAACTGAAACAAGCCGCCGCCGCCCGTGGCATCACGGCCATGTGGACAAGCCGCGACATTCCGGTTCGCCCGCCGCTGTTGCCCTTTTACGGCGATGTGAAAAACTGGAACTTCGACGGAGCAACCAAGATAGCACTGCGACCCGAAGCCCCGCCCGCACCCGGCACGCCTGAATTTCAAAAGGATTTGGAGGAACTCCGCCAACTGACTCGCAACCGCACGCGTGAACAAACACGTATTGCCAACTTCTGGGCCGACGGCCCCGGCACCTACACGCCGCCCGGCCACTGGAACCGCAAGGCCGCCGAACTCATCCACGCCGCCCGCCACAGCGAACTGCGGGCCGCCCGCACCTTGGCCTTGGTGAACACGGCTTTGATGGATGCAGGCGTGTGCTGCTGGGAAACCAAGTTCTACTATCTCACACAGCGGCCTTCGGAAGTTGACCCGGCCATCAGAACCGTCACGGGCATACCGAACTTCCCCGGCTATACGTCAGGACACTCCACGTTTTCGGGGGCGGCGGCCACGGTGCTGGGCTATGTCTTTCCAGATAAAAAAGCCGAACTGGAAGCAATGGCGAAGGAAGCCTCCGAGTCGCGGATTTACGGCGGCATCCATTTCCGCGTGGACTGCGAGGTGGGCCTGCGTTGCGGCAACCGCATCGGCGAGTTTGCCGTACGTCGCGGCCAAGCCGACGGGGCGCAGTGAGTGATGAGTTATAAGTGATAAGTGACAAATCCCACGTTCTGCTGCGTCAGGCGTGGGATTTGGCGTTTAGGCATTTTTTGCCCAAAACGGACGGTGAGTGCTCAGTCATGAGTATTTCCTGCCTGTCGGCAGACAGGAGTCTTGGGTCTTGAACTGCTTTCCGCTCAAGACCCAGTACTTACTTGCAATGCGTCAATTGTCCGGCGCGTGGCTCTCAGTATCGTTGTGGGCTTGCAGCAGGCGGTCTATCTTTTCGTGCAACTCGCGGATTTCCCGTTCCGCCTTCAGGTTCACTTGGTAATCGTAATAGGCCCGCAGGCGGTCTTTGTCTTCTTGCCGATTCTGACTCATCATGATGATAGGGGCCTGCACCGCCGCCAAGCACGACAACACCAGGTTAAGCAAAATGAACGGGAAGGGATCGAAGGCGCGGCTGCCCAGCAACCACGCGTTGACGAGCATCCAACTGACCAACACGCTGAAAAACAGGATGATGAACGTCCAACTGCCTCCGAAATCCGCGATTTTGTCGGCCAGACGCTGCCCTAAGGTCAAGCTGGCCCATTCTTCCTCGCTGCTAACGGGCGGAGGGGTGGTTTCCGCAGGTTGGTTATGATCCAAGCTCCGTATGTACAAACTGCGGTAGTAGTTCAGGGCCTTGGTGGTGATGTAGCCTTCGGGAGTCCATTCGGGATGCTTTTCTTGGATAAACGCTTTCAGATGCGGGTGTACCGAGGCGACGCTGGTGAGTTTGCTCAACGGATATTTTTTGCCGGTGAGTTGACAGGTTGCAAAGGCTTGTTGTGTTTTCATGACGAAACGCGTTTGCGGGGCGAAGAGCATCAATTAACAAAAAAATCCGAGTCACAAACCCGGATTTTTCATCTTTTTAGCCTCGTTATATGAGTTTGTTGTCCGTATTAAGATGGACAACGTTGCAAATATTAGCTACAGATGTTAAAACGAGATGAAGCCGACATTAAAATGAGATTAAAAACACGGAGACTGTTTCAACAGTTGTTCAAAGTTTCAGGTATGTCCGGGAACTATCTGCCTTGGGCGGTTTTCCGACTCGAAAAAGTGCTACTTATTCTTTTGGCCACAAGCCGTTTTAGGCAAAAAACGGCCAAAACGACAGCGTGAAACATAGTTTTAATACTAATTTTGAATGGTGAATGTGTAAGGTCGAATTGTTTGAAAATCAACAACTCACAACACCGCAAACACGCAATCAGTCTTTTGTTTTGGTATTACTCAAGACTAACTACTCAAGACTAACTACTCAAGACTATGTACTTATTTCTGTAGCGTGACGGTGAAGGTAGTGCCTTTGCCCGGCTCGGAGTCCACGGCGATGCGGCCGTGGTGCATTTCCACGATGCGTTTGGCCAGCGGCAGGCCCAAGCCGTGGCCTGCCACGGTGCGGGTGCCGTCGGCGCGGTAAAACGGCTCGAAGATGTACGGCAAGTCTTGCTCGGCGATGCCCACGCCTTTGTCGCTGAACGAAACGTGGATTTCGCGGTTGGTCGTGTCGAGCAGCACTTCCACGCGTTTGTCGGCGGAAAACTTGCAGGCGTTTTCCATCAGGTTCAGGAATGCGTTTTTGAGCAACCGTTCGTCGGCGGGCAGTTCGTAGTCGGTTTCGGTGGCTACGGGACGGGCCAAGTCAATGGCTACTTGGCAGCCGGTCTTTCTGGCCAGCAGGTCGGCTTCGGCTTGCAGCACCAGTTCGTCCACGCGCACCTTGCGCATACGCAGCGCGGTGGCATCCGAATCGGCCTGCGCCATGTCGAGCAAGGCGTTTGCCAGAGCCGTCATGTTCTTGATTTCGTCGGTCAGCAACGCCAGCAGCCTGCGGTACTCGTCGGGGGTTCGCGTTTTCATCAAGGCCACTTCGATTTGGCCGTTCATGACCGTGAGCGGTGTGCGCAACTCGTGCGAGGCGTTGGCTACGAAACTGCGCTGAATCTGGAACGACTTCTGTAGCCGATCCAGCATTTGGTTGAAAGTCGCCGCCAGTTGGGCCACTTCGTCTTTGTCGTTGCCCGCCTTCACGCGGCGCGTGTCCACCGTGGCCGAGTCAATCTGTTCCACTTGGTGAATCACATCGGAAATAGGCTGGAGGGCTTTGCCAGCAAAAAACCACCCGCCGGCAATGATGAGGCCTACGCTTACGAACCACCCGACTGACAGAATGGCGGTAAGGAAGTTGAGTTTGCTGATTCCGTACTTGTCAATGGCAGATATGATCACAACCAGCCTCTCGTCCGGCTCGCGGTAAATCTTGTAAAGGACTTGTGTCTCGCCCTCATACGTACGGACTTCGCCACCGGGCTGCCGCGACAAATGTTCAAGCGTAGTCGGTAACAATTCGTGTGGCTTGACATTGTCGGCATAAACAACCTGCCCCTTGCTGTTGTAAATGGTTAGCTGTTCGTCGTAAAGCACCGGCTTGCTTTGTTCGTCAATCATATTCAGCATGGACGGCGTGATGCGGTCTTTGGCCTCGTAAAGCAGCCGGGCCGTGGTAACGGCTTTTTCGCGCAGCCGTTCGTAGAACTCCGCCTCACGGTACTGCGCCGACAGCACATAAATGCCTCCCGAAAAACACAGCAACAGCCCCGCCACCAAGCTTGCAAACAAGTAAGCCAGTTTGTTGCGAATCTTCATCGCCAATTCAGAATTAAGAATTCAGAGTTAAGAATTTGGAACGACCGTCGCGTTTTGGGCAAATTCTGCCTAAAACGCGACGGTCGTTGGAGCATAGGCCACGGAAGGCGCACGGTTTCAATTCTGAATTCATAATTCTGAATTGAAACTATTCTTCCCTCAAAATATACCCCATGCCCACTACTGTGTGGAGGAGTTTTTTGTCGAAGTCACGGTCAATCTTTTTGCGCAGCAGGCTCACATACACATCAATCACGTTGGTGCCCGTGTCGAACGACACTTCCCAGACTTTCTCGGCAATGTCCACCCGCGAAACCACCTTGTTTCGGTTGCGGATGAAGTATTCGAGCAACGCGAATTCCTTGGCCGTCAGGTCAATCTTTTTGCCCGCGCGGTGTACCGATTTTTCGTCGAGGTTTATTTGCAGGTCGCCCACGCGCAGGATGTCGCCTTGTTGCTGGCGGTCATGGCCGCGTTTGTACAACGCCTTGAGCCGGGCCAGCAATTCGCGAAACTCGAACGGTTTCACCAGGTAGTCGTCGGCTCCGGCATCAAAGCCCGAAACCTTGTCGTCGGTGGTGCCGAAGGCCGTAAGCATCAGCACCGGCACCGTGATGCGTTCCGCACGCAGCCGTCGGCACAATTCCAACCCGTTCACCTGCGGCAGGTTCACATCCATCACAATTACGTCGTAGGTGTTCGAGGTGGCCATACGCTGCCCGATGAAACCGTCGTAGGCCACGTCCACCTCGTGCGACTGTTCCTGCAAGCCTTTCTGGATGAATTCGGCGACTTTCGGTTCGTCTTCCACAACCAAAACGCGCATAGTTTGGTGAGTATTTAGTCTTTGGCCTCTGGCAAAAAATCTGGCTCGAATCGCCGGCTCCCGTTAGATGGCATTAATCTTTGGAAAAAGTGCAGACCAGTGGTCAAATATAGGAAGTTGTCTGGCGTTTTCGACTCAGCGTTTTGGGCAAATTTTGCTCAAAACGCACAAAGGCTGAGCGGTGCCTGCCCTTTTCTTCGTAATCTTACGATGGATTTTGCCTCAAGTGCTTGTGTCACATTTTTTACCCAAGACTAACGACCAAAGACTAAAGACGCTATGATTCGCTGTATTTTGGATGAACAAGAAGGCGGGAACTTCCGCTGGATGGACATTGCCCAACCCCAGCCCGACGAACTGGAGCAAGTGGCCGCCGATTTCGGACTGTCGCACTACGCCGTCAAGGACTGCCTCGAACCCGACCACCTGCCCAAGTTCGAGAATACGGACGGCTACCAGTTTGCCATTGTCCGGTTCTACAGCCCAAAAACAGACGAACACAAGAGCCTCAGCGTGGCGCATTTGTCGGCCAAGAACGGCCACACGGCGGGATACGAGATGTCGACCGTGCAAAACCTGACTTCCAAAATCGCCTTTTTCTACAACGACAACTTCCTGATTACCATCCACCGGAGGCCGGTGTCGTTCATGGACGATATCCGCGAAAAATACGTGGACGGCGGCTTTGTGAAAACCCCGTCGGCGGCGGTGGTCAAGACGATTTGGTACGTGCTGCACAGCTACGAAAAAGAAGCCGAAGCACTGGTGGCGCAGATAGACCGGCTGGAAAGGCGCATTTTTCTCCGCGAACGGATTCCGGATTTGCAGCAGCGGCTGTACTTGCTCAAGCGTAAGGCCAGTTTGTGCCAACGCATCCTGTTCGTGACCCGCGACGTAATGGCTCGCATCACCACCACACCCGACGATGCCGCGTCGCTACAAGACGTGCGCGACCTGCACAACAAGCTGGAAATCGCCTACGACCAAATGCTGGAAGACGTGACCAACCTGCTCAACGTCTATATTTCGCTGTCGGCCCAGCGGACGAACGACGTGGTGAAAATCCTCACCATCTTCTCGGTGTTTTTCATGCCGCTCACGTTCATCGCGGGCATTTACGGCATGAATTTCAAGCACATGCCCGAACTGGAACACAAATGGGGCTACCCGGCCACGTTGCTGTTCATGGCCGCCGTGTCGCTGGGCATTTACATCTGGTTCAGAAGGAAAAGATGGCTGTGAAAAGAGTGATGAGTGGTAAGTTATGAATGATGAGTGAAATGAAAAAGCGTTTTGGGCAAATTTTGCCCAAAACGCTTTTTCATTTTTTATTGTTGCCACTCATCACTCATCATTCATAGCTCATCACTTCTACAAGTATCGGTTCATCTGTTGCTTGAACTGGTAGCTGCCGAACATGAACGCGGCACCGATGAACATGATGGGGGTCATGGCCAAGCCCGTGGGCGAGTCGTGGAACATGACCACCGGCGGGCCGAACAGGAACGTAAGTGCCACGGCCATG
>JALOMD010000152.1 GCA_025455595.1 Cytophagales bacterium
ACGTCGTTGTTGCCGTAGTTGCGTTCGCGGGCGTTGGCGTAGTCATCGCCCACGGTGGCACGCGGGTCGAAGTCAAGGTTCATGTGGTACTTGGCCTTTTTCTCAAAGTACTCGATGCCTTCCTTAAGTTGGCTTTCGATTTCGGCAACGGTGGCTCCCTGCGACATGGCGTTTTCCAAGATTTGCTTCACTTGCTCGCCCACGGGATCGGCTGGCTTGTACGCCTGCA
The DNA here is from genome assembly GCA_025455595.1 of Cytophagales bacterium. GTDB lineage: Bacteria > Bacteroidota > Bacteroidia > Cytophagales > 172606-1 > Xanthocytophaga. The sequence goes on from JALOMD010000152.1 coordinate 230, forward strand.
AGTCGGCCAAGGTGATGGGGTTTTTGTTGATTTGCTTCTTCACGTTTTCCAAGGCACTGCCAAACATCTGGTACGTGAAATAGTTGTTCTGCGCCTCTTTCGATTCTTTCTCAAACTCGGCTTTCACTTTCTGGAACTTTTCGTACTCTTTCTTCTCGGCATCCGACAGTTTGGACGGGTCGGCCTTGTCGAACTTGGGTTTCATCGCACGGTACAGGCGCGTGACCTCCAGGTTGTCGTAATGCACGCTGCTGTCTTTGCCGCCGATGAAGTTCCAGCCGTATATGTCGTCCACGTAACCGTTCTTGTCGTCGTCCTTGCCGTTGTTGGGTATTTCCTTCTCGTTCACCCAAATCACCGGTTTCAGGTCTTCGTGGTTCACGTCCACGCCGCCGTCAATCACGGCTACGATCACGGGCGTGGCTTTACGGCCTTTGAGCAGTTCTTGGTAGGCCCGCTCGGTGCTTACGCCATAGACCTTGTCGGCCTGCGGATCGAGGTTGAACCAGTTTTCGGGGGCTTTGGTCTGGGCATCGCCCGACTGTGCCCATGCGGCGGTTGCCATGCTTGCCGCCAAGCATACGCTTTGGGCGAGGTTTCTGAAGTTGATGCGCATTGATAGAAGTCGTTAGTGATGAGTCGTAAGTCGTAAGTACTTGGTCATTAGCATTTAGCTATTGGCTTTCTACTTGACAAATCGAGAAATAGATTGAACTAAATGCAAGTGAAGACTTAGGTCGTGTTTTGGGCAATTTCTGCTCAAAACGCTTTTCCTAAACTAATTCGTATCCCGTGCCTTATTAATGTCTTGCCAAAGGTTAGGTTTTGTTGTTTCCCACAAGCAAAATCACCGCAAATGGCTGGCCATCCGTCGCATTTCTACTGACGACTTGCCACTGACGACCTACTACTATTTTCAGCAGAAGTGACTTTCAGAGGTTGTCTAAAATTCAGTTTTGACGGGCGTTTAGAGCAAAAACCGCCCAAAACGCCCGTCTTTTGTCTTGACCGAGCCTGTGGTTCCGGTCTTCCCGCCCTGCGGGATGACCTGCGTTCAAAACCGTTTTAGCCGATCCCGACAAGTCGGGACGCTTGAGCCAAACGAAATTTTAAACAACCTCTCACAGCGGGAAGACATGAAAAAAGCCCCGCAATGGCAGGGCTTCGACGGAGTACCGAGGACGGGAGTTGAACCCGTGACCTCAGGGTTATGAATCCTGTGCTCTAACCAACTGAGCTACCTCGGCGAAAAACGGGTCACAAAGGTAGAGGGTTTTGGTTTTACTTTACAAGATTTTTTTTAAATATTTGCGGTGGCGAATGCGCTGCACCCAACCTTGTTTCAAAATGGAGAAGTACAAGTTTTCGGCGGAGTACGAGATGAAAGCCTCACCCAAAATGCTGTTTTCGTACTTCACCACCCCGGTCGGCTTGGCGCAATGGTTCGCTGACGATGTGTCGGTTGACGGCGGCAAGGTCTTCAACTTCAAGTGGGACAATCAGCCGCACTACGCCCGCATTACCGCCCAGCGGCTCAACCGGTATGTGCGTTTCGAGTTTTTGAGCGACGAAGGAAAAGAGACCGACAACCCCAACTACATCGAATTCAAACTCGACCAGAACGAAATGACCCAGTCGTCGTTCTTGAAAGTGACCGACTATTCCGAGACCGAAAACGCCGACGACCTCCACGAACTCTGGGAAAACCTCATCGCCTCGCTCCGCGAAACGGTAGGAGGTTAGGTTTTCGATGCTTCGTACTTCGATGCTTCGTGAAAGCGTTTCAGGCAAAATTTGTCCAAATTGAAAATCCCGCGACAGGTGGGAATACCAAACACTAAACGGTAGATAAATCTCGAAGCATCGAAGTACGAAGCATCGAGAAGGTACGGTTTTTGCGGCCCGGTTCCGGGTGATTTCCTCCACCGGCAAGCATGAAAAAAATTCACAAACTCGTACTCAAGGCGTTTCTCGGGCCGTTTGCACTCACCTTCGCGGTGGTCGTTTTCATATTCGTCACCCAAACGCTGGTCAAGTACTTTGAGGAAATCGTGGGCAAGGGGCTCGGTCTCATGGTCTATGCCAAGCTGTTGTTCTATTTCGCCGTCAACACTTCGACGGTGGCCTTTCCGCTGGCTATCCTGCTGTCTTCCCTCATCACGTTCGGCAACCTCGGCGAATTCAACGAAATCACCGCCATGAAAGGGGCAGGCATTTCGCTGGTGCGGGTGCTGGCACCGGTGTTCTGGTTTGCCGTGGGCCTGACGCTGTTCGCCTTTTGGTTCAACAACAACGTCGTCCCCAAGGCCAACCTGAATGCCTATAGCTTGTTGTACGACATCCGGCAAAAGAAACCCTCGCTTTCCATCAAAGAGGGCATTTTTTACAACGGACTTGACGGCGTGAGCATCAAGGCCAACCACAAGTACCCGGACGGCAAGAGCATGAGGGAAGTGATTATCTACGACCACCGGGACGGCTACGGCAACAGCAGCGTCATTTTGGCAGACTCGGCGCAGATGTACAACATCCTCAGCGGCAAATACTTGGTGTTCGAGTTGTTCAACGGCACCAAGTACGACGACCACACCGCCACCAACCGGCCCGACCAAAAAGGCCAGTTCATGCGCAACAATTTCAAGCACACCAAGTTGGTGTTCAGCTTGGCCTCGTTCGAGATGGATACCACCGACCAGAGCCTGTTCAAGTATGACCGGCTGATGAAAAACTTCACCGAACTGCGCCAGACCGCCGACTCGCTGAACCGTGACGTGGCAAAGAAAAGACAGACCACCGAGGCGGGCATGACGCAATACTACTACCACCACTTGAAACGAGTGGACACTGCCGCCCGTGCCGTGAAAATGACGAACCCGCGCCGCAATTGGCTCGACTCAACGGTGCGCCGCCAAGACGAGCAGCCGATTTACCAGAAAGCCAACCTCTATGAAACCGCCGCCAACCAAGCCCGCAACGTGAAAAGCAACTTGGAAGGCAGCCTCTACCAAGTGGAAAACGCGGCCAAGGAATACCGGGTGTTTGCCGTAGAGCGTCACCGGCGGTTCACGCAGTCGGTGGCGTGCTTGGTCATGTTCCTGATTGGGGCACCGCTGGGGGCCATCATCCGCAAAGGCGGCTTGGGCGTGCCGGTGCTGGTATCCATCGGCTTCTTTATCATATTCTACGTGCTTACATTGCTGGGCGAGAAATGGGCCAAGGAAGGACTTGTACAGGTGATTTACGGCACATGGCTCGCTGATTTCGTCTTGTTCCTCATCGGGTTGTTCTTCCTGCGCCAAGCTCGCCACGACTCCCGCCTGTTCGATGCCGACGCGTACAAAATCGCCTTCAACCGCTTCTTGGCACGTTTTCGCAAGAAAGGCACCCGCCCCGCCGCCATCACCGACCCGCAACCCGCCGAAACAACGGTGTGAATGAAAGCCGGAACGCGGAAAAAGTAGGCAGTGGCAGCAGCAGTGGGCAGCCATGCAGCGTTTTAGGCAAAAATTGCCCAAAACACGTGCTTATTGTCTTTGGCGAGCCTGTGCTTCCGGTCTGACGCACAGCGTGCAGACCTGCTTGTGACAGCCGTTTTGGGCAATTTTCGCCCAAAACAAGATTGTCAGGACGGGCTTCGCCGCCAAGCGTTTTGGGCAAAAATCACCCAAAACGCCACCAGCCATTCAACTATACAACCATTTATCCATTCAACCATTAAAATAATTTCCCCCAACCTTTGCAATTCAGCCAAAGTCCCTCTACCTTTGCGTTCTGTTTTATCAAAGAATTCCTGAGATAAAAATTATATTAACAAAGCGTTAAAAAAATGTATTTAACTTCTGAGAAAAAGCAAGAGTTGTTTCAGCAACACGGTTTCGCCAAGCAAAGCACCGACACCGGTTCGCCCGAAGCCCAGATTGCGCTGTTCACCTACCGCATCAATCACCTGACCGAGCACCTGAAGACCCACAAGAAAGACTACGGCACCCGCTTGGGCCTGCTCAAGCTGGTAGGCAAACGCCGCCGGTTGCTCGACTACTTGCAAAAGGTTGACATTGAGCGGTACCGCTCAATCATCAGCGAGCTTGGCATCAGAAAATAAGCCCTCAAAAGGGAACTTTCCGAACGGTGGTTCCCTTTTTTCATTAACTCCGCGTTCGCACCCGCGCACGGACACACGACCGAACCCATTGAAAGCGGCCATTTGACAAAGCGGTAATTGTTTGCAACTCCATCGGTTGATAGTTTCTCTCCCTTCGGTGCAACCCCACTGCCCTGCCATTGGCAGACTTTTCGCAGGTGAACCCGGCCCGTGCCGTAGGTTGCTGGCAAAGCGACCGAAAGCGGTTCCGGGATTTGTCGTTTTATAAGTATCAAGTCGTTGGTCTTTAGTAGTTATAGTTAGTCTTTAGTCCGACAACAAGCTATTGATTTTCAATTGCTTGACAAGCTTCTCGGGTAAAAAATAGATGAAACTACTTGTGAACACGTACTTATCTAATTTTCAATATGTTGAAAGTCGTTTTGGGTATTTTTTGCCCAAAACGCTTCTGACCTCTGAGTTCTGAACTCTGAACTAAAATCGTACTTCAAAATCATGAACGTAATCACCAAAACCATTGAAATGCCCGACGGGCAGAAAATCACCATCGAAACCGGAAAACTTGCCAAGCAGGCCGACGGCTCAGTGGTGGTGCGCCTCGGCAACGCCATGCTGCTTGCCACGGTGGTGGCCAACCAAGATGCCAAGGAAGGCGTTGACTTTTTGCCGCTGTCGGTTGACTACCAAGAGAAATTTGCATCGGCAGGCAAGATTCCGGGCAGTTTCATGCGCCGCGAAGGTCGCCTGTCGGACAACGAGATCCTGATCAGCCGCCTCGTGGACCGGGCCATCCGGCCCATGTTTCCTGACGATTTCCACGCCGACGTGCAAATCAACATTTTCCTGATTTCGGCCGATGCCGAAGTGCCGCCGGATGCCTTGGCAGGTTTGGCGGCTTCGGCAGCCTTGTCGGTGTCAGACATTCCGTTCAACGGCCCCATTTCCGAAGTCCGGGTGGCGCAGGTAGGAGGCCGATACTTGGTCAACCCCAGCACCACGCAACTCAAGGAAGCCCGCTTGGATCTGATTGTGGCCGCCTCAAGCCGCGACATCCTGATGGTGGAAGGCGAATGCAAGGAAGTGTCGGAGGAGGAAATTCTCGAAGCCCTCAAAACGGCCCACGAAGCCATCAAAGTGCAGGTGGCCGCGCAGAAAGAACTGGAACAGGCCGTTGGCAAAACCGAAAAACGCAACTATTCGCACGAGGTGAACGATTGGGACTTGAAAGAGAAACTTTTTGAGCTGCTGTACGACAAAGCATACGCCGTGGCGCAAACGCCCGCCGACAAACATACCCGCAGCGCGGCGTTCAAGGCCATCAAACAAGAGTACGTGGCTTCGCTGCCCGAAGACCACACCGTTGATCTGAAGCTGGTTGACAAATACTACCACAGCATCCAGAAGGAAGCGGCCCGCAACCTGGCTTTGAACGAAAACAAACGCCTCGACGGCCGCCGTCCCGACGAAATCCGCCCGATTTGGTGCGAACCCGACTACCTGCCGTCGCCGCACGGTTCGGCGTTGTTCACGCGGGGCGAAACGCAGTCGCTGACCACCGTGACGCTGGGCACCAAGCTCGACGAGCAGATCATTGACAGCGTGATGGTGTCGGGCTACCAGAAGTTCCTGTTGCACTACAACTTCCCCGGCTTCTCGACCGGCGAGGTGAAACCCAACCGGGGGCCGGGCCGCCGCGAAGTGGGCCACGGCAACTTGGCTTACCGGGCATTGAAACAAGTGTTGCCGCCGGACGAGGACAATCCGTACACGATTCGTATCGTGTCTGACATTCTGGAGTCGAACGGCTCGTCGTCCATGGCCACCGTCTGCGCAGGCAGCATGGCCCTGATGGATTCCGGCCTGAAAATAAAAGCACCCGTCTCCGGCATCGCGATGGGCATGATTTCGGACAGCAAGACGGGCAAATACGTGGTGCTGAGCGACATTCTCGGCGACGAAGACCACCTCGGCGACATGGATTTCAAGGTGACCGGCACAGCCCAAGGCATCACCGCCTGCCAGATGGACATCAAGGTGGACGGCCTTTCGTACGAAGTGCTGTCGCAGGCATTGAACCAAGCCAAGCAAGGCCGCCTGCACATATTGAACGTGATGAACCAAGCCATCAGCGCACCCCGCGCCGACTTCAAGCCGCACGCGCCGCGTTCGACGACCATCAAAATCGAGCAGAACCAGATCGGCGCGGTCATTGGGCCGGGTGGCAAAGTGGTACAAGAGATACAGAAAGAATCCGGTGCCACGGTCATCATCGAAGAACGCGACAACGCGGGTTTCGTGAGCATTTTCGCCACCAACAACGAGTCCATGCAGAAGGCGGTGGCCCGTGTGAAAGGCATTGTGATGCTGCCCGAAGTAGGCGAAATCTACGAAGGCAAAGTGAAAAC
>JALOMD010000153.1 GCA_025455595.1 Cytophagales bacterium
GTGCCCAACAGGGCGGGGGCAAGCCCCGCCCCTACAATTCGGAACCAAAAGCCGAAATGTTAAACAGTCTCGATGTTTTGTTTACAGACATCAAAAAGATGCTTTCAGGTTATGTTTTCTTCGAGCCTGTGAATGAAGAAATCAAAAAGTTCAGAGCCATATCTAAGTATAAAGGGAAGTTTTACCTTTTGTTCTTTACTTTGCAAACACGGGACGACTGTCCCGGTTTAATATTTGCTGTAATTTTGTCGGTTTATATAACCCGTCATAAAAAAGACATCGAACTGTATGAAACGTGGCTCACAGAAATCAAGAAACAATACGGTGACACAAATTGACAATTTGTTCAAATACAAATTCATCGGTATTGTGAAGGGTAGGCATTTTGCCAAGTTACAAAATGGCAGATTAGTGCAAATCAACCCCGAAACAGGTCAACGCTTGATTGAAAAAAAAGAAGCAGCGGAATAAGTGCTTGAGTACGTGTCCACAAATAGTTTTGTCTATTTTTTGCCTGAAACACGGGATGCATAGCAACCGCTTGATAATCAAGTTATTAAATTAATCCTCCAAAGGCTAACTACTAAAGGCTAAATACTTGGTTGTCACCGTTTTACGCAAAAAAAGGACAAAACGGTAACGACAATGGAGCTTCAAACCACTTCCAAAGTCACAGCCTCAGCCTGAAATGCTGTTTCGGCTGGTTGTTACGGAAAAACACCAATCCCACAAAAAACAAATCTATCGTAAGCGTGACGGACGGATGCATCCGTATCTGCTGCCACGCCTGCTGCATCTCGCCCGACCAATAGATGTCGTCGAACACGAACACCGAGTCCGGGTGGGCTTTCTCCAAACATTGGGCGAAATACCGCAACGTAGGTTCGCGGCGGTGGTTGGCATCGAAAAAGACGAAATCCAGTTTTTCAACAGTTGGCAGCGTTTCGGGCAGTTTTTCGTCAATATTGCCCAGCACCGGCACCACATTGCGCAACCCGAAACGGTCGAAACGCCGCTGGGCGATGGCCGCCAAGTTGCGGTCGCCCTCGAAGGAGTAAAGTTGGGATTTTTGTCGGGCGTGGGCCATGTAAAGCGTGGTGGTGCCCAGCGAAGTACCCAAGTCGAAAATCACGTTCGGCTGGAAGTGATTGACCAACCGGAATAGCAACTGCGCCAACCGGGGCGATTTCTCAGACCACCGCGCAATGTCGCGTACCCGGCGGCGGCTTCCCCGCAGTCGCTTCGACCCGGCCCCGAAATCGGTTACTTCGATGGTCTCTGGCGAGGCGAGGAGTTCGGCCCGGCTGTCTTCAATGGTTTCGTAGCACGAATAAGGCCGCCACTGCTTGATGACATCCGTGTACAGCCTGAAAACAAAAGGAGAATGAATGGCGTGTGCATCGCCGGCTTGAAGGCGAAAACGCAGGTAACGGAAAAAAATCATTCAATGTTTAACGTTTATCGTTTAATGTTTAACGTTTATCGTTCTGAATAGAAATTCCGTTGAATTCTGTAGCTTTTGCCAACTAACGGTAAACGATAAACGGTAAACGATAAACGAATCAATTCAACCGGAAAGCGGCTGTCATGGTGAATTCGGGGATGCGCACCCGGAATTGCTTGCCGTCCACGATGCGTTCCATCAGGTAGGTGCCGTACATTTTGCCCATGCTCGTCTTCAGGTTGCAGCCCGACACGTACTCGTGCACTTCGCCCGGCTCCAAAACAGGCTGCAGCCCGATTACTCCCTCGCCTTCCACTTCGCGTATCACCCCGTTCGAGTCGTGGATGTGCCAGTGGCGGCGCAACAGTTGCACAGTGTATTCACTGCAATTCTCAATAACGATTTTGTAGGTAAACACAAAGTGGTCTTGCACCGGACTGGAATACTCCGCTTGGTATTCGGTGGCTACGGTTACTTTTACGCCCTCGGTAATTTCGGTCACCATGGTTTGTCGGTTTTGCGGTTTCCGTAAAAACGCCTAAATATACGCAAAAAGTTTGCTTTCTTGCCGCCAATTCGCCGGATTATAAAACAAAAGAGCCGCTTGAAAACGCAGGCGTTTGCCGCAGAAAAGATGGTACATTGCGAAAGCACTGTCCGAAAACAGCCCATACTTCAACCCAATCCGTGTTTTTTTGCAGATGGAAGTCAAAATCGAATCCTCTTGGAAAGAACGGCTGCAAGGCGAGTTCGGGAAGCCGTACTTCGCCAGCCTGATTGAATTTGTCAAAAACGAGTATGCCACGCAGACGGTTTTTCCGCCGGGCGGCAGGATTTTCTACGCCTTCGAAGCCACGCCGTTCGACAAAGTCAGTGCGGTGATTCTGGGGCAGGACCCGTATTTCCGCGCCGGACAAGCCCACGGGCTGTCGTTTTCGGTGAACGACGGCGTGAGTGTGCCGCCGTCGTTGCAGAACATCTACAAGGAAATCCGCGACGATTTGGGCAAAACCACGCCGAAATCGGGCAACCTGACGCGCTGGGCCGAGCAAGGCGTGCTGCTGCTCAACGCCACGCTCACCGTGCGCGAAGGCGCGGCCAAGTCGCACGTGGGCAAGGGCTGGGAAGTATTCACCGACGCGGTGATCAAGGTGCTTTCGGAACAAAAGGAAAACGTGGTTTTCCTGCTCTGGGGTAGCGAAGCCAAGAAAAAAGGGGCCGTGGTGGACGCTTCGAAGCACTTGGTGCTGACGGCCTCGCACCCATCGCCGAATGCGGCTAATTACGGCGGCTGGTTCGGCAACAAGCATTTCAGCAAGGCCAACGCCTACCTGCGCGAACACGGCAAGCCGGAGATTGATTGGTGAATTTTAATTCAGAATTGTGAATTCAGAATTCTGAATTCTGAATTCACAATTGAAAGGGGCGTTTTGGGCAAAATTTGCTTAAAACGGCAATGTCTGTAGCACATGCTTTAGCCTGTGCGGAACGCGAAGCGTTTCTTGGACACAGCATACCCGAAACAGTATTTTTTGCTAATCAAACCCGCCTCCGGCCGCGCATCACGCCGTGGCGTGATGCCACAGAGCAATCGTTTTAGGCGTTTTTTGGCTAAAACGCCTGTGTTGGTTATAATTCTTCTGCGTTCGGTATCCAAAATGGCATTAGTTTTGCAAACCCCGATAATGTCGGTTGCCATTCCTCTTCGCGCCTTTGCGGGAAAAAACAGTTTCACGCAAAGGCGCGAAGAAAAACGCGAAGGCCGCAAAGCAGATAACCCGACTCAACCGTACGACTAACGACTTTTCACTTAGTACAAAACCGCATGAAGAAAGACATTCACATTTCCATCCGTAGATTTTTATTCGCCTACCGCTATCGGTTTTTGGTAGTGACCCTGTTGTTCATGTACAGTTGCGACCTGCTTGACGACGAAGTGACTTCCTCGCGGCAAGCGTTCATCGGCAGTTTCGAGATGATTCAGAACTGTGATAACAACGCCCGCGACCGGTACACGCTGCGCATCACGGCCGGTTCGAGCAGCAACGAGGTGCTGCTGACCGGAATCGAGCCTTTCGGGGACGAAATCATCGCCACCGTCACGGGCAACGTACTTACCATCGCTTCGCAAAGCATCCGCCTGAGGGGGCAGACCAGTTCTGTCAACGTCTCCGGCAGCGGCACCCTCACCGACGGCACCTCGCTTGACATCACTTTCCGCTATAATTTCGGTGGCTCCGTCTCCTGCACCACCGGCGGAGCGAAGTTGTAAGAAGCCCCCTCCCGGCCTCCCCCAGGGGGGAGGGGAAAAACAAACGGCGTTTTGGGCAATTTTCGCCCAAAACGCCGTTTCCGCATTCGGCAATCTGCATTCCGACTTTTCCCCTCCCCCTTGGGGGAGGCCGGGAGGGGGCTTCTTACTCCGCCCCGAAGTTGGTGCTCAGCGTGATGTAGCCGGGGTAGGGGACGGTGAGGCTGCCGATCATGATGGACGGCTTGATTTTCAGCGACAGCTTGGGCGAAGGCCGTCCGTTGGCTCCGGCCAGGCCCAAGCCGAGGTTGATGTTTTCCTCCGTCGAGTTTTTCGCCATGATTTTGCGCAAGTCGGCACTGATGCGCACCGGGATGACGGCCGTGCCGCCGCTGGGTGCAATGCTGACCCGTTCGTTCAAAGTGCCCGTCACCAACTCCTTGCCTTCGATGAGCAATATCCAATCCATGCGGTTCATGGCGGCGGTGGCATCGTTCGGGTTCTGGGCATCCACGTTGATGGTCATGGTGATGGGCATGGAGCCGGAGGCATAGGCGGCGGTGAGCTTGCCCGCTTGCAGCAGGTTCAGGTCAGACAGGCTCTGGATTTGCTGCACGTTGACCCCGGCCAGCGTGGTGTTCTGCACCGAGTTCATCCGAAACTGGCATTTGGTGAAATTGGCCATCTGTTTCAATTGCTGGCAGGCAGTCGCCAGCAACAATAAGGACAAAAAAAGCAATGAGGTTTTGCGCATCATGGGCATGGAATTTTGAACGGTAACGTTAAAATGATAGATTTGACAAACCGACCGACCGGCCTGATTGGTGTACGCAAAAATAAGACCATTAACTGGAAGTACGATTTACGAAGTACGAAGTACGAGTTTAATTTTGAATTCAGAATTATGAATTCAGACAGGCGTTTGGGGCGAAAAATGCTTAAAACGCCCTGTTTTTCCTCTTCGCGTCTTTGCGTGCAAACCATTTTTTCACGCAAAGACGCGAAGAAAAAAACGCAAAGCACGCAAAGCGAATAAGTACCCGGTCTTGAGTAGTTAGTCTTGAGTAAAAAACGAGGTTCAGAACATTGAAAATCAGCGAATTGCAGATGTATTTTCTTTTCAAAATAGGATAAAATAAATACGCGCGGCTACTTAGCAGCAATTTGATTGCACTTTACCACTGACGACTGACCACTGATGACCAACGACTCTGTACCTAAAGCTGGCAAACTTCTGATTGCCGAGCCGTTTTTGGGCGACCCGAACTTCGAGCGGAGCGTGGTGCTGCTCTGCGAACACAACGAAGACGGCTCGTTCGGGCTGGTGCTGAACCAATCCACGCCGCTGACGCTGAAAGACGTGATCAGCGACGAAATATACGCCGACATACCGCTGCACGTGGGCGGCCCGGTGGAACACAACACGCTGCACTTCGTACACCGCTTGGGCAACGCCATCGAAGATGCCATTCCCGTGACGGACGGCATCTGGTGGAGCGGCGACTTCGAGCAGATGAAAAGCCTGCTGAACATGGGCAAGGTGGGCCCGCAGCAGGTGCGTTTCTTTGTGGGCTATTCCGGCTGGGGAGCCGAGCAACTCGGCGGCGAAATCGCCCAAAACGCGTGGATTCTGGGCGATGCCGATGCCGATTTCATCTTCACCACGCCCGCCGACCAGTTTTGGCGCGGCGTGCTTCGCCGCATGGACGGCAAGTACAAGGCCATCTCCAACTATCCCACTGACCCACGGCTGAATTGATTTTCAACGCCTTTTCTTTCCAAACAGCCGTTGCCACAGCGTTCTCGGCGGAGCCGACAAATATTTCATTTTGCTGAATTGTTCCATGCGGTTGGCTTCGAGTCTTTGCATCCAAACATCGAAAAGCGGTTTCAAATCGGGGCGGTTTTCAAACGTGAAACGGCTTTGGAACTTCGACAGCACGGACGGATTCCGGTAGTCGAAGCCCGTGTAGTGATAAACCGCCAACTCCTCGTTGTCGTTGACCCGGTAAGCACCTGCACGAAAACTGATTTGCCGCTCGTGCAGGTTGTGGGCCGCCACGTTGTAGCCGAAATGCTTGACGATGTGCACCTTGTCGAAGAAAACCGAGGCAATGTTCAGCCAGATTTGGTCAACAAAAAGCCCTTTGCGCGGTTTGTCGTAGCAGCGGTCTTTGAGCATGGTTTTCCACCATTGCACAAACCGGCGTGCGTTGTCGCTGGTGTTCATGGCGACGAATCCCGCATTGAAAATCCCCGACACGAAAAAATTACTTTCCGTGGGATGCTGGCCGTCTTCGGGCAAAGGCGTGAGGATGTGCGGCGTAATGGCAACGGCGTGCTCCTGCAAGACACTTTCGACATGAGTGAACCGACCGAATGCCAGCATGTCGCTGTCGAGCTGAACCAAGATGCTGGCGTTCGGGTGTTGGTTCATCAAGTACTCGGTCACAAACGGCTTCAGGGCATTGCTCAGTTCAAACACAGTGTATTTCTCGTTCATTTCCGCAAATTCAGCAATACCCATTTGCTCCACTTCCATGAGTTGGTGCGGATTGAAAAAATCTTTGTCAAAACGGCCATTGATGCGGTCAAGCAAGACAATCACATACGTGTATTCGGGGTTGTGCTCAACGACCGAATCGGCGACGGATTTGGCAAAAGCCAAGTAGTTTGCCGTACTGATGGTATAGGCTATTTTCATTCGAGACTTTGGTCGGATGACGAGCAAAAAAACTGTTTTTTACAGATTGAAAACAGAAAATCTATTCAAGATTGCGTGTTTGATTCGTCGCGCAAAAGAAGCTGGACAAATGCGGACTGTACAGCCGCAAGGGCAGAGCGTTTTGGGCAATTTTTGCCCAAAACGCCAAGCACTGCTGCATATTCGGCTCACACAGTTTTTACGATAAAGTCGTGTTCCGACTATCGGATGATCGGAATTGCACCAATTATGAATGACGAATGCGTAACGCCGAATGATGAATTGATTG
>JALOMD010000760.1 GCA_025455595.1 Cytophagales bacterium
GGGCGTGCATTGGCTCGACCAAGTGCTGTGGTGGACGGAGGAGAAGTTCCCGCGCCGGGTGTATTCGCACGCCGCCCGGAGCATCCGCCGCGACAGCACCGACGCGCCTGATACACAGGTGGCTACGTTTGAGTTCGAGTCGTTTACGGCGGTTTGGGAGCATCGGCTCTACGCAGCCAACAACGCCGAGAAAGGCGAAAACGTAGGCTGTTACTTCTACGGCACCGAGGGCACTTTTCACATGGGCTGGCAAGACGGCTGGAGGTTCTATCCCGCCGACGGCAAGAAGCCGGTCATCCACGAACCGGCCAAGCTGAACCAGCCCGACAGCCAGAACATCGCCGAACTGTGGGCCGACTTTTTGCAAGCCATCGAAAAAAACAGCCGCCCCGTGTGCGATATCGAAAGCGGACACCGCTCCACCAACCTGAGCCTGCTGGGCATGATTTCGCACAAGGTGGGCCGCAGCTTGGAATGGGACGGCGAGAAGGAAGTCATCCGCAACGACGAGGAAGCCAACCGCCTGCTGGTGCGCCAATACCGCAAGCCGTGGGAGTATCCAATGTTGAATGGGTGAATGAGAGAATGATTGAATGAATGCGGAAGGCGGATTTCGGGAGGCGGAAAGGGCCAGCGGCGTTTCAAGCAATTTTTGCCTAAAACGCGGTGAACAGGCAGGTCTGCACGCCGTGCGTCTGACCGGAAGCACAGGCTTGCGAAAGACAATAGACGGGCGTTTTAGGCGTTTTTTGCTCAAAACGCTCATCAAATCCGAATTTTAAACAACCTCTAAAACGCCTTTTTTCAAATCTCCGCTTTTTCCGCATTCCACATTCATTCAAAATTCAATCATTCAATCATTGCCTTTGGCATGGCCTTTTTACGTGTGCTTTCTCACGCAAACGACTAAAAATCATGCAGAAAACAGCGAAAAAAATAGGATTATTGGCTTTGGTCCTGGGCCAGTTGTTCTTTTACACGGCTTGCGGAAGCTCGCAGAGCAAAACCGGAGCCGAATCGAACGGCGTACCGACCGAAATGGGCACCGATACCGACAGCACCAACACGCCTTACATGGACACCACCGCCACACCTGACAGCGGACAGCAATGACGAATGATTGAATGAGAGAGTGATAGAATGTAAAAGTAAGGCGACGAGATATTGGAGTGGAAAGGCGTTTTAAGCAAAATTCACCTAAATCAAAGATGGGGCGACCAGCGGGAACGCCTTTCCTGCTTTCGCATTCAATCATTCAACCATTCTCTCATTCAAAATTGAGTACATAGTTGCCAAAGTTTACTTGCGCCGACACCGGGAAAATCCGCATCTGCTCCGTCGGGTACGGTGCCAGCCAGTCGAGCAGGTCGGGCAGTTGTACGTCGGGCTTGAGCCAGTCTTGCTCTCTCTCCAACGACAAAATCACTGGCATCCGCTCCGCCACCGGCTCCACCAGCGGATTGGCCGCCGTAGTCAGCACGGCGCAGGCGGTCTCGCCGTTTTCGTTGCGTTGCCAAACACCGGCAAAGGCAAACGGCATGTTCCACTTCAACGTCACGCGGAAAGGCACCCGCCCGCGCCGCGATATTTTCCGCCACACGTAATAGCCGTCGGCCAAAACCAAGCAGCGGCGGTTTAGCAACTGGGCGGTTTTGGGAATCGGCTTGTTGCCCGGCCGTACAAACAACTGGTGCGTGAGGCCGGTGCTCTGGTAAGGCAACCCCCACGCGGCCCACGTCAGTTGGCGATTTTCCTCATCGGTTATCACGGCTACCTTGTCGCCCGGTGCAATGTTGTACTGCGGCTCCCAGTTGGCGGCAGCCCGCACGCGAAACCGGCGCGTGAGTTTGTCTTTCGGAAGGGTCAGTGAATAACGGTCGCACATAAAAATCAGTCTTGAGTGGCCTTCTCCAACCTCCTCCGCAGGAGGGGGCGGCCCCCACCCAGCCTCCCCCGAAGGGGGAGGAGATTTAAGCCCCCTCCTTCGGAGGGGGTTGGGGGGAGGCTGTACTTTACCGAAAACACACTCATGTAAGTTTTCGCCACGATGTAAACGCACCAGCCCGGCAGTCTGTTCCTGAAAACACTTGGTTGCATTCGCCAACCTGCACGCAAAGCCGGAAGCTATCATTCGATATTGGCGCAACTGTCTGTTTTACAGGCATTTCTATAGAACATATCCAGTCAAGCCTTTGCTTGTGTAGCACGTCGTTCGTCCGTCCAAAACGGTGGTTTTGTCGAGTGGGAAACCCGTTTCATCGGCAGAATCGAAATCGCTGCGAGCAAACTTGCCGACAAAGCACCCCAAAAGTCCCACAAACGCGTCCTTGGTTTCGACCAAGTCTTGTTCCGTTGCCTTTCGTCTGGCTTACTGCGGCCTTGGCTGCTCGTATCAAGGGTTGTACGAGCAATCAAAAAACTTCGGTGTGTATGAAAAAAGCAATTACATTCTTTGCAGTGGCCTTGCTGGGCTGGCAGGCGTGGGCACAACAGCCCACCGAGAAAATTTCGTTCGAGGGCAAGGTGGAAGCCGCAGGCGTGACAAACGTGGAGTCGTTCAAGCGGCTGGCCGACTGGTGTTGGGAGAACATGCCCGAAGAGTCCATCAAGCATACGGACGAGAACATCGGCGAGTTGTCGGGCACTTGGTTCGTGAACATTCGCAGCCGCGTGGGTGCCGCCAAAGACCTCACCGACGGTTTCGTGATATTTGACTTCAAACTGCTGGCTACTGAAAACGGCTTCCAATACCAACTGAGCAACTTCCGGCACGAGGCCAAAATCAAGTTCCACACGCTGACAAC
>JALOMD010000154.1 GCA_025455595.1 Cytophagales bacterium
CGTTTCAATGGCCTCGACCAGCAGGTTCAAGTAGTCTTGCGTGAGTTCGAAAGCCATGTCAGCAATTATGAATTAAGAATTATGAATGCAGAATTAAGAATGGGCCGCTGCGACGGGAGTGTGAACAGCATTTGTCTGAGGCGTCCCGACTTATCGGGACGCTTTTCGGCCGCAAAGCTACGGAAAGAAACGTTTTTTCGGTGTCCGCAATGCTCCGTTTATCGTTTACCGTTTTGTGCGTTTTTTGCTTAAAACGGCAAAGCCCTCACCCCCGTCCCCTCTCCCTTGGGAGAGGGGGGACTTTTCAAGCAAGTCAATCGCGAAACACACCCCTCTCCTTGGGAGAGGGGCCGGGGGTGAGGCTGTCAAACGAATTGGTCAGGTGAACGAAATCGGCCACGCCGAGTTGTTCGGCGCGTTTGTCGAGCAGCGGGTCGGTTTGGAGGGCGGGCGGAATGCCAAGGGGCTTGAGGGAGTTGCGCAGCGTCTTGCGGCGGTTGTTGAAGCCCTGCTTCACAATTCGCTTGAACATCACCTCGTCGCAAGGCAGCGCGGCCACGGCGTTGCGCCGCAGCCGAATCACGCCCGACTGCACCTTGGGCGGCGGCTCGAACACGTGCGGCGGCACCGTGAACGCATACTCAATGTCGTAGTAGGCTTGCAGCAGCACGCTCAGGATGCCGTAGTCGCGGCCGCCCGGCGGCGAAGCAATGCGCTGGGCCACTTCTTTTTGCAACATGCAGACAACTTCGGGTACCAAGTCTTTGTAATCCAATACCTTGAAGAAAATCTGCGACGAGATGTTGTACGGAAAGTTGCCGATCAACCCAAACGGCTGACCGCCGGAAAACACGTGCAAATCCATTTGCAGAAAGTCGCCCTCGGTCAAGCTTGAGGCCAGCGACGGGTACTTTTTCCGCAAAAAAGCCGCCGATTCGCGGTCAAGTTCAATCAGACGAAAGTCGGTGTCGGGGCGTTTTAGCAAAAAATCGGTCAAAACGCCCGTGCCGGGGCCGAGTTCCAACACCGTGCGGTAGGCGTTGTGACCCGACAACAGTTCCACAATGCCTTGGGCGATGTTGGTGTCGCGCAGGAAATGCTGGCCGAGGCTTTTTTTAGGACGAACGTACAAGGAGCTAAAAGTTGAAAGGTTGGAAAGTTTAAAAGTTCAAGGTTGCAGGTTGCAAGTTACAAAACTGTTTAGGGCGTTTTTTGCCCAAAACGCCCTAAGCGGGCAGGTCTGCACGCTGTGCGTCTGACCGGAACCACAAGCTTGTCGAATGGAACAGACGCGAACGTTCTGAGTGTTTCCGCATTCCAGATTCCGCAATCCGACTTTTTTCTTCATACCTTCCCTTGCGGAAGCCGGGCAGGGCTTCGCAAGCTACACATGATTTCACTCACGGAGTGGGTTTTTCCCGAAAGGAAAACGGGCCTTTGACGCTTTCCGTTTCCAAAAACCGAAAAGCAAGTTAATTTTGAGCCGGATAGGGAGCTTGACAACCTTCCAATCTTCCAACTTTTCAATTTGGAATTCGTACTTCGTAACTCGTACTTCAACACACATGGCTGAACAGAAACCGGTAATCGGCATCACGCTGGGCGACTACAACGGCATTGGGCCGGAAGTAACGCTGAAGGCACTTTCGGGCGGGCAGTTGAGCCGCGTTTGCACGCCGGTTCTGTACGGGTCGGTCAAGGTGCTGTCGCGTTACCGCAAGTTGTTCAATCTGGAAGAAATCCAACTGCATTCCATCCGCAGCTTGGATCAAATGATTCACAAACGCGTGAATGTGTTCAACTGCTGGGACGAAAACTTGGAGGTGGAGCCGGGCAAGTCAACGCCCGAAGCCGGACAAGCCGCCTACGTGGCTCTTAAGACCGCCGTCGAAGATTTGAAGCGCGGCACGTTGGACGCAGTGGTGACGGCCCCCATCAACAAGCACAATATTCAGAACCAAGAGTTTGCGTTTCCCGGCCACACCGAATATTTCGCTCATGCTTTTGGGGCAAACGACGCGCTGATGTTCCTCGTCAGCGAAGAACTGCGCGTGGCGGTGGCCACCGGACACATGCCGCTGGAACAAGTGAAACCCGCCATCACCAAGCCGCTGATTCTCCAGAAAGTGAAATTGCTGGAGCAGTCGCTGCGGCACGATTTCGGCATTGGCAAGCCGCGCATTGCGGTGCTGGGCCTGAACCCGCACGCGGGCGAAGACGGCTTGCTGGGCAGCGAAGAGAAGGAAATCATTGGCCCGGCCGTGAGCGAACTGCGCCAAAAAGGGATGCTGGTGTACGGCCCGTTGCCCGCCGACGGCTTTTTCGGCACGGGCGGATACCGCAAGTTCGACGGCATTTTGGCGATGTACCACGACCAAGGGCTGATTCCGTTCAAGGCCATCGCCTTCGAGAACGGCGTGAACTTCACGGCCGGGCTGCCCATTGTCCGCACCTCGCCCGACCACGGCACGGCTTACAACATCGCGGGCAAGAACCTCGCCAACGAGTCGTCCATGCGCCAAGCCATCTACTTGGCCTGCGACATTGCCCGCAACCGCAAGGAAGCCAAGGAGTTGGCCGCCGAACGCCAGCCTCAGCCTACCGCAAAGCAATCCTAAGCAACAGGCGTTTTGGGCAAAAATTGCCCAAAACGCCTGTTTGCGACAAGTCCCTGCAAACTTTTGGCTTGCAGGGACTTGCAATCTCTTTTGGTGGTCTCGCCGGGACTTGAGCCCATCGGTATAACTTACTGATAATCAATATATTATAAACCAATGATTACGAAAGGGGACGCGCTGAGGGACGCATTGCAAGAAACTGTGTTTTTCCGCTCCCATTCGGCGGTTTCGAGAATAAAACCTGCGTCAATGGACAATATTTTGTGCAGTTTCTTTGCCAGCCGCAACGTGAGCGGGCGTTTGCCCTTCATCAGTTCGGATATGCGGCTCTCCGGTTCCTGCAACAAGGCTGCCAACTGTTTTTGCGAAAGGTGCATCTGGAACATTTTCAGGTTCAGCATTTCCGGCAGGGTCAGCGGTTGGCGGGTCGGCACGAGTTTGATTTGTTTCTCATAGTCGGCGGCTGCCATGGTCAACGCCTGTAGTTCGGCGTTTTGCTCTGCGGTGAGTGTGGCAAACCCGCCTTGTGCGGTCGCCCGGTGGAGGTAGCCTTCTATTTTCTCGGCCACTTCAAAGTATTGCTCGTTGGTTTCGATTTTCATAGCCTACAGGTTTGAAATGTCTTTGATTCGGTCGTAGTCCGGGTGGGTGAAAATGCCTCTCAAGTGTTTGCAAGAAGCCGAACTTTTGGCAACGTTTTGGGCAATTTTTGCTCAAAACGGCAATGCGTGAAGTGGTTTGGCTGTAATATGAAAAGCCCGCAAACTTTCATTTGCAGGCTTGTGCGGCTGTGGTCCCGCCGGGAATCGAACCCAGATCAAAAGTTTAGGAAACTTCTATTCTATCCGTTGAACTACGAGACCGGCTTTGTTCTGAGAAATCAACTGCAATATTACGCATAAAACCCGAACCGCGAAAAACCGAACCGCCATGTCTGCCGCATGGGAACGGTTTTTTCGATTTTCCAACAACAGTGGCTTCCCTAACCACTGGCGACCGACCACTGACCACTATTTTCCCATGAAACTCGCCGCCATTGACATCGGCTCCAACGCCGCCCGGATGCAAATCAGTGCCGTGCTGCACGACGGCGGCCCGCCCGTGTTCAAGAAAGTCGAGTACATCCGGTTTCCATTGCAATTGGGCAAAGATGTGTTCCACACGGGTCGTATCGGGCCGGTTCGGGAGGCCAATCTGGTTGATTTCCTGCACGCTTGCCAACTGCTCATGAAACTGCACGGCGTGGCCCGTTGTCAAGTTTGTGCCACCTCGGCCATGCGCGAGGCGGAAAACGGCCCGGAAATAGTGCGACGCGTGCAGGAAAAACTGGGGCTGCGGATTCAGGTCATCGGCGGGGCGCAAGAGGCCGAACTCGTGAACCGTGCGGTGGTGCGCAACCTGCCCGGCGGCACCTGCCTGCACGTGGACGTAGGCGGCGGCAGCACCGAACTGAACGTTTACCAAGACCGGCACAAGACAGCGGCCCGGTCGTTTCGCATCGGGTCGGTGCGGTTGTTGGAGGAACCGAAAAAGACGGAGAAGGAGTGGCGAAAAATGGCCGAATGGCTTGCCGAAGCAGTGCCTGTGACGACAGCGGCAACGGCAGTGGGCACGGGCGGCAACATTGGCAAACTGGTTGACTTGGCGGCAACCCACGGCATGGCCCAAGCCACGTCTGGCAACACTATCAGCCGTGATGACTTGGCTGCTACGTTGGCCTTTGTGGAGCGGCACTCGGTGGAGGAACGCATCAACCGCCTGCTGTTGAACCCTGACCGGGCGGATGTGATTGTCCCGGCTGGTCGTATTTATCTTTTTGTGATGGAACAAGTCCGCGCCGCCACCATGCAGGCCCCCGATGTCGGCCTGATTGACGGGTTGATTCTCAAGTTGTACGAAAGGCCTCACCCCCGACCCCTCTCCCACGGGAGAGGGGAGAAATAACAAAAGCGTTTTGGGCAAAATTTGCCCAAAACGCTTTTCGCTGAAAAGGCTCACGCCTTACTTCTTTTTCCACTGCAAGAGTTTCAGTTTCCAGTAGAACCACGTGCCCACGTCTGGGTTGTGGGTGTGGAACTCGTTGCGGTAGATTTTGTCGAAGAGCTTGGCGGCGTTGTCGATCTGGTTGTTTTTCAGGTAGGCCCATGCCAAGTAGTATTCCGCGTCTTGGTAAAAGTCGAAGTTGCGTTCGCGGACAGACAGCGACATCACGCGTTTGAAACAAGCTGCCGCCTTGTCGGGCTGGCCCAAGGCCAAGAAAGCGTTGCCAGCTACAAAAGCCTCGTTCAAGCGTTTGGTGCGGCTCTTTTGGTACAGTTCTGCCACGCGGGTATAGTT
The DNA here is from genome assembly GCA_025455595.1 of Cytophagales bacterium. Taxonomy (GTDB): domain Bacteria; phylum Bacteroidota; class Bacteroidia; order Cytophagales; family 172606-1; genus Xanthocytophaga. The sequence continues at coordinate 4,956 of JALOMD010000154.1, forward strand.
GGCCTTGGTGTATTCGGCCTGCATGGCCTGTTCAACAGTGGCCGGGCCTTTGGCTGCCTCCGGGCCACGGGTGGTTTCGGGCAGGTAGGCTACAAAACTGTCGCTGTGCAAGCTGCCGGGCGACAACGTGGTGAAGCCGATGCCCGCCCACGCCACTACCAAAAACACGATGATGGCCGCTACCCGGAGGTAAAACCGCAGACCTTGGTTGCGGTCGGTGGCGGCGGTTTGGCGATGGGCCGTCAGTTTGCGGTGCAGGCTGCGCAATTCCTCGCGCTGGCCGTATTGCCGGGCCATTTCGCCGGCCGTGCGGATGCTGTGCACCTCTTCAGCCAATGCGGTGTTTTGGCGCATTTCTGCCTCAAACGCCGCTTGTTCGTTGCCGGTGAGTTCATGGCGCAAGTAAGCGTCTATGCGTTCCCAGCGTGCTTGTTCGTTAATGTTCGGTTCCATAGGCCAACAGCTCTTTTACGTTTTCCTTCATGCCGGGATTGCTCTCAATCCAGCCGATTAGTTTTTTCATGCACTTGTACTTTTGGTTGCGCACCACCTGTTCGCTTTCGTAGTGCATCCGTTCGTAGATTTCTTTCATAGACAGATTTTCGTAGTAGTACATCAACAGAATTTTCTTGCAGGTTTCGCCCAGTTGCTCAATCATTTGCAGCACCTTCTGCTTCGACTCGTGGCGGATCAGCGTCTGCTGCAAGTCCTCGGTGTCGGGCGGGCTGTACTCTTGCGATTCGGTGTCTTGGACAAACATACGGTTCCGCTTTTTTAACTCGTTGAGCCACAGGTTGCGGGCAATGGCATACAGGAATGTTTTGACACTCGAATCGCCGCGGAACTTGCCCTGCTGCACCAAATCGACAAACACCAAGATGGTCTCCTGAAACACGTCTTCCGCGTCCGACTGGCTGCCTTTGTTTTTCCGAATGAAGTTGGTCAGGTTGTCGTAATACTCGGTGTACAAGTGCCGCACGGGCTGTTCCAGGTTTTTGCCTGAACGTATCAGGCTTACGATTTCCTCATCCGAATAGCGTTGGCCGATTCTCATTGGGTCGGGTATATATTGGTAAAACGGGCAGAACCAAATGTAACCCAAAGTTTGAAAAAAAATATCAAGACCGCCGACGAAAAACTGTTTACTTTTTGGTCAAGTTTTCCACTAAACGACCCGTCGCCAGATTTTTGGCAGCATTTTTGCCAAAAACCCTGCGAGCAGGCGGGTTACTTTCGGTGCGCCCTCCTGCCCGCACAAACAAATTCCACACGGGCTTAACAGTACGCTCCCATGAAAAACGCTTGGGCTTTGGTGCGATGCATAGCCGCGTTGCTGCTGCTGACCGGACTGTTGTTCGTGATGGTGCAGACCGGTCGCGACGGCAAGGTTGGCGGCGTGGGCGTGCTGGGGGTTTTGTCGGGCATGGCGTTCGTGTTGTTTGCGGCCCAATGCATGGTTCGTCGGTATGCGAAAATCAAGGCAGCCCAAAGAGCCGCAGCCCAAAGCCGGAAATCAGGATCGAAATCTGTAAAGGAGGCGGTTTTGGAACAAAAGTAAGTAACGAGCCTCCTGTTTCTGAGATGTTTGGACGAAAGGCTCGGATAGCCCAAAGAGACACCCTTCTCCTTGGGAAGCCTGCCCCGACGTGTCGGGGAGGGGGCAGCGGGTGAGGCTCATTACGCCGCCGTTCTGACCTCTGACCTCTCAACTCTGACCTAAATTTGCGTATCTTTCCGCCTGCCACAAATCCGTGATAGGCCCCATGTTCGTTCTCTCCGAAACCCCTTCCGTAGCCAACCATTTCTTGGCCGAGTTGCGCGACACCCGCATCCAAACCGACCGGATGCGTTTCCGGCGCAACATGGAGCGGCTGGGCGAAATCCTCGCCTAC
>JALOMD010000155.1 GCA_025455595.1 Cytophagales bacterium
TCGGGCTTAAAGGCAATCCGTACAATGAATCCAGCCCGATTGTCGAAGTGGAGTACGTACAGTCGGGAATACCGCTTCCCGCCGCTATCTACACCACACGAACCGACGGGAGTGATGCTGTTCTGAAGCGTTACCGGGATTTCCTCGCCGAACTGTTCGTAAGCGTCGGTACCAGTCCGGCTCAGGCCGAAAAACAAGCCCGTGAGGTAGTGACCCTGGAAAGTCGGCTGGCCCGCAGCCACGACACGGTGGCGCATCTGGAAAAACGCAGGCTGCCCCAATTGCAAGCGAAATACCCCAACGTACCCTGGGCCAAATTTGCTGACAAGTACCAACTGCCAGCCGCAACGGTCTATCAGGTGTACCACCCGGCGTACTACGACACGCTGAACAAACTGCTGAAAACAGTGCCGCTTTCGGTGTGGAAACAGAAGGCAAAGGCCGATTACCTGCTGTTCAATGCTCCGAGGCTGTCAAACAAGACGGCCCGGCAGCACTTTGAACTGTTTGAGATTACGGTCCGGAAAGCGGAAAAAACCTATAGCCGTGAAGACCAGGCCAGGGAACTGATGGAGAATTTCTATTCAGCCGTCAATCTGGCGGATGTGTCGGGCGACATCTTTGCGCGGAGCGTACTGGGCAAAGAGGACAAAGCCAAAATGAACCAAATGGCCGAACACATCCGCCGGGTTTTTCTGTCGCGGCTCGGCCAAAACCGATGGCTTTCGCCGCAGGCCAAAGCCAAAGCCATCCGAAAACTGCAAGCCATGATTTTCAAAGTCGGCTATCCGAAAAAGACCGCCGGCGAATCACTGCTGTTCACGCCTGACAACTATGCGAAAAATTATGCGTTGCTCTACGCCGAACGGCAAAAAGCTTACCTCTTGTCGCTGGGCAAACCCAAGCCGCGTGGTCAATGGCAACGGAACCAATGGAGCATTGCCGGTTCGTACCAGTCGGAAACGAACAGCTTCGAGATTGTGTCGGGACTGTTGCAACCTCCTTTTTTCCAAAAGGGTGCCGACGATGCGGTGTTGTACGGCACCGTCGGAAGCATCATTGCCCACGAAATCACCCACGGCCTTGACAACAATGGCAAGGATTACAACGAAACCGGCGTGAAAGAAAACTGGTGGACGGCAGCCGACACACTGAATTTCAACAAACTGACCCAACCGTTGGCCGAGCAGTTTTCGTCCTATCTGGTCATGGACAACACCTACCTGAACGGAAAAATCACCTTGGGCGAAAACATCGCCGACTTGGTGGGCTTGCAGGTGGCCTATGAGGCTTTTACGCAGTCGTCACAATTCAGGGATAACAAAAACATTGACGGTTTCACGCCCACGCAGCGGTTCCTGATTGCATTTGCCCAGCAGTGGCGTTCCAAATACACCGACCAGATTCTGAAAGAGTATTTTCTCAGCGACGTGCATCCGCCCGATAACCTTCGGGTGAATGGCACGCTGAGCAACTTCGAGCCTTTTTACAAAAGTTTCAACGTGCAGCCTGCCCACGCCCTGTACAGGCCACAACTGGTCAGGATTTGGTGACAGACATATTAAGGAATTTCATAAAATCCGCTATTTTGTTTTTCTAAATAACGTGAATTATGGATAATGTTGCTGACCGTCAGAGGCTTGCGTTCAAAATAAACTGTTTTGTTCGTCATGTCGAACGCAGCGGGACATCCGGCTTGACGCACGCGAATCTTGTGGATTTCCGCGAATCCCACGGCCGGATTTCTCCCTTCGGTCGACATGACAAGGATTTGCAACTTTTAGGGAACGGCTCCGGCAACGTGACGCTTTCCGGGCAGGCGGAATCGTTCACGCTCACGCTGCGGGGCAGTGGCAATCTCAACGCCGGTAAATTCTCTGTCGAAACCGCACAGGTGAAACTGAGCGGCAGCGGAAACGTGACTTACGCAGGCAGTCCGTCACTGACCAAAAGCATCAGCGGCAGCGGCGAAATCCGCCGAGCCAATTAAACGGTCCAGTGCGTTTCAGGCAAAAATCACCCAAAATATCTGATCTGTGATTTCCAAAGTGATTAGGTTGATTGACATGACTTTCTCAATCATGAAACTCTTTGAATCATTTGAAAATCAGGGTTCTGACAAAAACGTTTTGGACGTTCCCGCCTATTGCGGGATTTGACATTTTTTGCCTAAAACGCCGCTATCCGAAAATGTTTGGGCCGCGACTTTGGAAAAACCTCTACCTTTGCAGTCCAGTTATTTTCAACCGACTCACATTCGTACGTGAGTCACAAACTTTCATCATTCTATGTCTGATCAAATCAAGATTACCCTGCCCGACGGAAGCATTCGTGCGTTTCCGAAGGGTGCGTCCAGCATGGACATCGCTATGTCCATCAGCGAAGGCCTGGCCCGCAACGTATTGTCGGCCAAGGTGAAAACGGTCGCCATGCCTGAAGCCGAAGTGTGGGATGCCTCGCGGCCTATCAGCGAAGATGCCGAAGTGAAATTGCTGACGTGGAACGATGCCGAAGGCAAGGCTACGTTCTGGCATTCGTCGGCGCACTTGATGGCCGAGGCCATTGAGGCGTTGTATCCCGGCACCAAGTTCGGCATCGGCCCGGCCATTGACAACGGGTTTTATTATGACATAGACTTGGGCGAAAAGTCGTTGACCCAAGAGGATTTCAAGCGGATTGAGGACAAAATGCTGGAACTGGCCCGTCAAAAAGAAGCTTACCAGCGAGAATCCGTCAGCAAGGCCGATGCCATTGCGTATTTCAAGGAAAAAGGCGACGAATACAAACTGGAACTGCTCGACCGGCTCGAAGACGGGACGATTACTTTCTATACGCAAGGGAATTTCACCGATTTGTGTCGCGGCCCGCACATTCCGAACACAGGTTTTGTCAAAGCCGCCAAGCTGATGAACGTGGCCGGGGCATACTGGCTCGGCCAAACCGACCGCAAGCAGTTGACGCGGGTGTATGCCGTCACGTTCCCTAAACAAAAAGAACTGGACGAGTACCTGCACCTGCTCGAAGAGGCCAAAAAACGCGACCACCGCCGGTTGGGCAAGGAACTTGAACTGTTCACTTTTTCGGAGGACGTGGGCATGGGCCTGCCGTTGTGGTTGCCCAAAGGGGCTTTGTTGCGCGAACGGCTGGAAAACTTCATGCGCCGGGCACAGGTAAAGGCGGGGTATTCGCCGGTGGTTACGCCGCACATCGGCAGCAAAAAATTGTACATAAAATCAGGCCACTGGGAAAAATACGGCAAAGACTCTTTTCAGCCCATTCACACGCCGGAAGAGGACGAAGAGTTCATGCTCAAGCCGATGAATTGCCCGCACCACTGCGAGATTTACAGTTCCAAGCCGCGTAGTTACAAGGAGTTGCCGTTGCGCTTGGCCGAATTCGGCACCGTTTACCGCTACGAGCAAAGCGGCGAATTACACGGACTGACCCGCGTGCGGGGCTTTACCCAAGACGACGCGCATATTTTCTGCCGCCCCGACCAAGTGAAGGACGAGTTCAAGAAAGTGATTGACTTGGTGCAGCACGTGCTGAAATCGCTGGACTTCGGCGACTACACAGCCCAAGTGTCGCTGCGCGACCCGGAAAACAGAACCAAATACATCGGTTCGGACGAATTATGGGACAAAGCTGAGAACGCCATCCGCGAAGCGGCGGCGGAGAAGGGACTGGTAACCGTCGAGGAACTCGGCGAAGCAGCGTTCTACGGGCCGAAACTCGACTTTATGGTCAAAGACGCGCTGGGACGCAAATGGCAACTCGGTACGATCCAAGTGGACTACAATTTGCCCGAACGGTTCAAACTGGAGTACATCGGGGCCGACAGCAAAAAATACCGTCCCGTGATGATCCACCGGGCACCGTTCGGCTCACTGGAACGCTTCATCGCCGTACTGACCGAACACTGCGCCGGAAATTTCCCGCTGTGGCTGGCCCCCGACCAGATTGCCGTGCTGGCCATTTCCGAGAAATACACCGACTACGCGCAGGAAGTTTTTACAACGCTGCAACAAGCCGACATTCGCGGTTTCATAGACAACCGTGATGAGAAAATCGGCAAGAAAATCCGCGATGCCGAGGTGCAAAAAGTGCCTTTTATGCTGATTGTCGGCGAAAAAGAGCAAGCCGAGCAGAAGGTGTCGGTGCGCCGCCACGGAGCCGGGGACTTGGGCAGTTTCTCGCTGGCCGAGTTTGCGGAGATGTTCAAGAATGAGGCCGAGCAGCATTTGCAGATGGCATAGCCGACAGGAACGCACCGCGTTTTGGACGAAATTTGCTCAAAACGCGGTATTGAAAAGAAAAGCCCCGTTTTCGAGCGGGGCTTTTCTTTTTTCAAGTTTTCGCCGCAACTGCTCGGTGGGCCGTTTTAGGCAAATTTTGCCCAAAACGGCAAACGACAGTACAGATGACTTCCAAAAATCTGTTAGTGGTTTTACTGCAACAGGACAAGGATGGCGTGTCTTAAACTTGATAATCAATTGACAATCAATATCTTTACTCAAGACTAAAGACACAAGACCCAAGACTTTTCACTGTTACTCCGCATCACGCATGGTGACCAGCACCTTGTCTATCCGGTTGCCGTCCATATCCATCACCTCGAAGTCGAAGTTGCTCCACTTGAACTTGTCGCCGGTCTTGGGGATTTCGTGGGCAATGTTGAAGATCAGGCCCCCCAGCGTATGGAAACCCGTGCGTTCTTCCGGATCAACGCCCGTGACTTCAAAGTATTGCAGGAACTCCTCGAATGACAGCAGACCATCCACCAAGTACGTGCCGTCCTCACGTTCCACAATGCTGTAATTCTCTTCGGTGGGAGCTTCCAGTTCACCCACCATCGCCTCAAACAAGTCTTTCAACGTTACCAATCCCTGCACCGTCCCGAATTCGTCCACCACAATCGCCACGCGTATTTTGGACTGTTGGAATTGCTCCAGCACCCGGAAGGCTTTCAGTGTTTCGGGAATGAAAAGCGGTTTTTCGGCGATTGCCATCAGGTCAACCGTGCCGGTTTGCACCAGCGTTTGCAGGAATTGCTTCGTTGAAATGATGCCCACCACTTCGTCCAGCGAATCTTGGCACACCGGGAAGTGGCTATACGGAGCCTGCATCACCGTTTCTTTGATGTTCTCAAACTCATCGTTAAGGTCAAGCCACTCCACATCAAGCTTGTTGGTCATGATGGAACCGACCCGCCGGTCGCTGAGGGTGAACACCCGATCCACGATTTCCTGCTCCACTTCCTCGAATATCCCCATGTTGGTTCCTTGCGCCACCAACGACTTGATTTCTTCCTCCGTCACCGACGGTTCTTCGGACGGACGGATGCGGAACAGTTTGAGCAACAGGTCAGTAGTGCCGCTCAATACCCACACGAAGGGCAGGAAAACCTTGGAAACGATGTTCATCGGAATGGCCATCACCCGTGCGATGCTTTCCGGGAAATTCATTCCGATACGCTTGGGAACCAACTCGCCGATGACCAACGAAAGAAAGGTAATGGCAAATACCACGATTCCCAAAGCCACTGTTTCGCTGTAGGGTGCCACATAAGGTACTTGGGCAAGCCAAGCAGCCAACGTACGAGACAATCCGGCTCCGCCAAACGCACCCGTGAACACGCCGATGGCCGTGATGCCTACCTGTACGGTTGATAAGAATTTATTGGGGTCGTTTGCCAGTTCCAAGGCCGCTTTTGCGCTGCGGTCGCCTTTTTGGGCATCGTTTTCAAGGCGCGACTTCCGGGAGGACACAATGGCGATTTCTGCCATTGAGAAGATTCCGTTGACAATAATAAGTATGAGAATGATTAAGACCTCAGAGGCCATGAACAGCAAGTGGACGGTGATCGGCTGCAATATAGCGATTTGTTACAGTTTATGGCTCGGCTCGCCTGCATTTGCGAGCACGGAAACGCAAAAGCTTTCGGCGTGGGATTATTCTCGGAGCGTTTTGGGCAAAAAACGCTTAAAACGGCTCCGTTGGCAACTCTCATGCCATTTGTCCACACTCCGCCCGTATCGTTTTGGGCATATTTTGCCCAAAACGGACAATCAGCCACCAGTCCGCACCTTCGGCCTAACGGCATCTTGACAATAGGTTACGAAGAAAACGCGCCAAAAACTGACATGGTAATAACCTGCCGGGAAAACGCAGGCTGAAATTGCCGTGTCTTCGGAACTTTGAGTAAACCTAATTGTAAACCGGGTCATGACTTGGTTCTTCGCTTTAGTGTCTTGATTTTCAGACTTATAACCACTTGCGGTGAGTGTTTTCGCCTTATCACAAAGCCTCCAAAAAAATGCAAAATTTTACTACTGAAGTAGCTGCCGTGAAACGAGTACTATGTAATTTAATCATAGCCGCCTGCGTGTTTGCAGTGGCAATCAACACAGGACAAGCCCAAACCCGTTATTGGCGGGGAGGAACCGGTAGCTGGAACAGTGCGGCAAACTGGTCAACCACCTCAGGCGGGGTGGGCGGGGCATCCGTTCCCTCTGCCACCGACGCTGTTGTATTCGATGCCAACTCTTTCACTGCCGCCGGACAAACGGTGACCGTCACCGCTGGTGCCACCTGTGCCAGCATGGATTGGACAGGCGTGACCAACACACCTACGCTGAGCCTCGCTAATCCGCTTGCCATCACCGG